>JAEUTR010000321.1 GCA_016787365.1 Bacteroidia bacterium | reverse complement strand
AAAACCTCAATTCTCTTGTTAGATAAAACACTTGCAAAAAAAACAGAAAAAATACTTTTCGTAAAAATTGAAAATGATGGCTACAGTTTAGGAGCACAAAGAAAAGAACTTAGTACAAGTGATTTGCCCGATGCTACAAATTTCATAAAGCAATACATTACAGCTATTCGAAACAATGACTTTTCGCTAATTGATTTTGAACATTTGCCATTAAACTCGATTGCAGTTGAAAGAAGCAGAATAACTGAAAATGGGGATTATAATTTAAGCGGAGATAGATATAAAGACAGTATTGCAAAAAAACAGTCCAAATTCGACTTAGTTGAATTAAGCGAAGTTTGTGACCTTTATCAACCTCAAACTATTAGTGCAAGTGATTTCAAAGAAAATGGAGAATACAAAGTTTTTGGTGCAAACGGTGTAATTGGTTATTACGATAAATACAATCATGAAGATTCAGAAGTACTAATAACATGTAGAGGGGCTACATGTGGAACTATAAATTTTTCTGAACCTAAGTCGTGGATTACAGGAAATGCAATGGTTGCTAAACCGATTGATAATAGAATAAATAAGAGATTTCTATTCCATTTATTAAAGGTTTCAGATTTGAGTTCAGTAATTACTGGTGCAGCACAACCCCAAATTACAAGAGCTTCATTGTCTCCTTTTAAAATTCCGCTACCACCGGTTACGGTTCAATTAGAAATCGAAACTAAAATAGAGCAATACGAGAAAATAGTTGCCGGAGCCAATCAAGTAGTTGAAAACTACAAACCCCAAATTGATATAAAACCCGAATGGGAAATGGTGGAATTGGGTTCTGTATGTGATTTTTCTCAAGGAATTCAGGTAGATTTGGAATTACAGAGTAAAGAATATATCGATGGATATGATGTCTTTTTGAGAATAGAGAATTACACTCAATATTCTGACGATTTTAGATATATCCCAAAGGAACTATCGAAAAATAAATATATTAGGAAAGACGAGGTGGTTGTTGTTAGATATGGCGCGTCTGCCGGTTATGTCGGAAGAGGTTTTGATGGTGTAGTAGCTAACAATCTTTTTAAAGTGTCACCAAATGAAAAAATCACAAATGATTTTCTCTACTTTTACCTTACTTCGGAATATGTTCAGTCTTATTTTAAAAGAATAACCGCTGGCGGAGCTATGCCTGCATTAAGTTTTAAAACAGTTGAAGTTGTTCAAATACCCATAATTCCTATAGAAGAACAAAATTTAATTGTTTCTCAAATCGAAAAAGAGCAGCAATTAGTAAAAGCCAACAAAGAGCTTATAAAGATATACGAGCAAAAAATAAAAGACGAAATCAATAAACTTTGGGAAGAATAATGGCAAATGCAATTGACATTCTGGAATATTTGCCGAACTCTTATAAAACCAGAGACGAGCAAGATTACATAAATTTCCTTTGGGAAAGTTTTGAAAGCAATTACAATAATGCAAAATATCCCTTTGCCTTTATTGCTTACCACATGCTTTACATGAGTTTTGTTTATTTCGAGGTTTGGCAAATCAAAGAAAACCGCAAAATTGATTT
>JAEUTR010000320.1 GCA_016787365.1 Bacteroidia bacterium | reverse complement strand
AAAATGATTAGTGGAAGCAATATCATCTATATTGAAGGAGATGGAAGATATTGCCATTTGTACATAAATACCAATGAAGTTTTCACAACCCCTAAAAACTTAAAGAATTTTGAAGAATATTTTACTGAAAAATCAACGTTCATCAGAATCAGTAAAACATTTATGATAAATGCTGTTTATATTAAAGAATATAGCAAGGGAGAACCATTCGTTATAAAAATGACAAACAATCAAACGTTTGAAGTTGCCAGAAGAAAGAAGGCAGAAGTATTGGAAAGGTTGAATTATGTCAAGGTATAGGTTTAACTACAGTGGTTAAGATTTATACAGGTAGCATTAGCTACCTGTTTTTATTGACATCTGTTCTAGCATAATTGGCTTGAGGGTTTCTCTTAAAACCGACATATTATTAAGTATTTTCTTTTTAGTTACTCTTGCGTAACGCATTGTGCTTTTCAGAGATTTGTGTCCCATCATTTTGCCAACTGTTTCAATAGGCACATCATTTTCGAGGGTAATTGTTGTTGCGAAAGTATGACGAGCTGTGTGGTGAGTTAAATGTTTTTTGATGCCGCAGAGCGCTGTAATTACTTTTAAATATTTATTGAAGTGAGAATTGTAATGTTGTGGCAGTAATTTGTTTTGAATTAATCGACATTTATGATTTTTATATTTTTCTATAATTTGTAGAGGAATATCCAAAAGCAAAACCATTTCTTTTTGATCTGTCTTGGCGCGGTCGGTTGTAATAAATTTTTCACGATTTATACTCAAGAAGATATTATCTTCTTCCAAACCCATAGAATCTTTATAGGCATATCCGGTAAACACACAAAATATATAAATGTCACGTATTTCCTCTAATTGGGAATCGGGCATTTCTTTATGCCACATATTTAGGATTTCGTGCATTTCTAAAATTTCAACATCCGGTTCGATGTATGAACAAGTAAATGAATCGAAAGGATTTGCAGATAATTTACTTTTACTGACTGCAAATTTTAAGACCTGTTTACTGATTTTAATGTACTTCATGGCCGAGTTATTTTGCAATGAATGTTTTGTTGTTAGATAGTGCTCAAAATCGTGTACAAAGCTCGGTTTGATGTTTTCTAATAGGATATCAGATACTTTTAGCTGGTCTTTCATAAAAGTTACCAACTTATCCCGAGTGTATTTCATTTTATCATGCGAACCTTTTGAGCGGTTTCCTATTGCTACTTTTTCTCCAAATTCCTTCATCATCCAATCAAAAGCTTCTAAAAAGGACATTTTCTTTTCGGTTTTACCCAAAATCCTGTTTTTTAGTAGTTCTGAGGTAATTTGTAAGCCATTTTCGACCATTTTATCGTAATGGCGAGTTACAATTGATTGAAAATTAGCAAGATACTGGTTAATTTCTTTTTCTTCCTTAGTTTTTGCAATCAAACGACCGTGTTGCCAATTTTCGGGGTTTACATATTTACCGGTGGCTATTTCAGTTCTTTGACCATTGATGGTTACGCGGCAATAAACCGGTACGCCTTTAGAGTTTGCTCCCTTAGTTTTTAGCCAAAATAATAGGGCGAAATTTGTGACTGTTTGCATAGTTTCTTTGTTAAAAGGTTAAACGATTAAATCGTTCACTTTTTAAGAGTTTATCAGTGTTTACTGGTAACTAACCTTTATTCGGTTACCTAAAATTAGACATAGTTCAGGTAACCTAGGCGGTAACCGAACGGCTTAGTTTTAGTTATACCAAATCAGACGTTTAGTATTATCGAAACTAGGAAACTTGAGTGCTTAAAATTCAGTTAAACGCCTTATTATCAAGGGTTTTATGTGTTTTAAGAAAATAAAATTGGAAATGTGTATAAACGAAAAAGCCCACATTAAGTGGGCTTTTGCGGTCCGGACGGGACTCGAACCCGCGACCTCCGCCGTGACAGGGCGGCATTCTAACCAGCTGAACTACCGGACCAGCTTCCCTTCTTTCGAATTGGGAGTGCAAATCTACAATTAATTTCTTAATCACAAAAATATTTTTCAAAATAATTCAATTATTTTCAATTTCAGCGATGGGTACTATGTCGGATTTTATCCATTTCTTAATTTAAAATTAACAGAATTAAACTTTTTATATATTTTTGCTGTCTAATTTGGCATGAGCATTGATTTAACTTTGTGACATTGCAATAAATTTAAACTATGTTTCATTTATTGGAACATTAAATTTTTAAAACACCACTATGAAAAAAATATTCTTATTAATAGCAACTATTGCCATATCTTCTTTTACGGCTTTCTCTCAGGATCAGGATCCTAAAGCTAAGTCTATTTTAGATGATTTGAGTAAAATAACCAAGGCATACAAAACAATTACATCCGAATATATTTTTACCATTTTAAATAAGGATAAAAAACAAACCGAAAAACAAACCGGTAAAGTTCAGGTAAAGGGTGTTAAATTTAAATTAGATATTCCGGGTAATACTATTGTTTGCGATGGTAAAACTATTTGGGCTCATAATAAAGATGCTAATGAGGTAACCATTAAAAATTTTGATTCTAATAATGAAGACCAGTTAAATCCATCTAAAATTTTTACGATGTATGAAACGGGTTATAAATACAAATATGAAAAAGAAGAAAAAGTTGGTTCGGCTATTTGTCATGTGATAACATTATATCCTTCCGTTAAACCTGAGAAAAAGAAATTTCATACCGTAAAAATTTACGTTGATAAAACTAAAAAACAAATAGCAAAATTAGTGATGTTAATGAAAGACGGTACTACTCAAAGCTATGATATTAAAACGTTTAAAGCTAACGCAGAAATTGCAGATGTGGTTTTTGTATTTGATTTAAAGCCTTTTAAAGCAGATCAGGTTACTGACGAAAGAGATTTATAGTAGCTGATGCATTTTGGACTCATTGGCAAATCGTTGTCACACTCATTTTCTAAATCTTATTTAGAAGGAAAATTTATCAAAGAAGATAAAGCAGATTTTCAGTACTCTAATTTTGATTTAGAAAACTTAGATAATTTTATACAAGTCATCGTAGATAATCATTTATCGGGTTTAAATGTAACAAAGCCTTA
>JAEUTR010000304.1 GCA_016787365.1 Bacteroidia bacterium | reverse complement strand
AATCGTCTTACACTTAACCGAACAATTAAGTAAATAATTCCAATAACACTTATAACATAAGCAATGTATGCCCAAACAGTTCGGTACCATGGGGGTAAAATTTTAAAGGCATAAGAGGATTCAGTACTAATCGTATTATATATGCTTTTTGCTTTAACATGAAAGGTATAATTTCCTTCAGGCAAATCAGAATATTCTTTATCTTTTTTTGTAGACCAAACTGACCAATCTTTATCATGACCTTCTAGGAAATAGCTAAATTGGTTGTTTTGTTCGTCACTATAATTGGTGGCTGAGAACTCAAAGGTTAAGCTATTGTGAGCGTATTTTAATGTAGGCTTTAAATGATTTAATTGGGTAATAAGTGGCGTATTTATACCATTTGTGTTTGTATAAAAGGTTCCTCCAAACAAGATAGAGTCTTTTCCTGTTTTAATTTTTCTGATATGTGCATAAAACGGAACCGAAAAATCTTTTTTAATATTGGCATCGTATCGTAATAATCCATCCGGAGCACCAAGCCATGTTACTCCATTTTCATCAGGAAATATGGCATGGATTTCACGATCTGATATTTTTAAAAAAGGTTGTGTATACCATTTATATGAATTATCTTTTTGTAGAAAGGCGATACCTGTTTCTTTAATTTGATTTGGCTTAACAGTGAACATCCATATGGTAGAGCTATCTTTTGGAGCAAATCGATATACTTGTGTGTCAAATAATTCATTTTTTAGAAATGCAGATTTAAAAAATGAAGATGTCTTTTCGTTAAATTCATAAATACCGTCATTCGTTCCAAATACAATTTTGTGTTTATATTGACAGGGGATATTATTTTCCATAGATGGCAATCCAGTTGTTGTATCAAAATATTGTATAGAGTATTTCGAATGCCAAGAAGTGGTTAATGTGTCTTTTACATTTTTATTAAAATTTATTTTAACTAAACCATCAACTGGAGTTCCTAACCATAAATCACAATGTTTATCTTCTCTTATGTTTGATATTTTATAATCAATTCCGTTTAAGTAATCTTCATAAATCCATTTTTTATTTTCGTGTCTTATAGAAGCTAATCCATCATTCATCCCAATAAATACTCTATCAGGAGTACTTTTAGATTGATGCAAGGCAAAACCATAATCTGCCTGAATGAATTTGCTTTTTGTTTTTTCAACTTCATAAATACCTGCCTCTGAAGAGGCTAAAAGAATGGTATCTTTTTTTGTAATGAATTTTAACAAGGACCAAGTTTGAGAGTTAATACCTTCAACCGCTATAAACTGATTGTTGATATATGCAAACACACCTATTGAAGTAGCGACATATAAGGTGCCTTTCACTTTTGTAATAGTTTCAATAAAGCCATTTAATCCTTGTGCTTCGTTTAAGGAATTTAATGGAGAAGAAATTTCTGCATGTGAAATTCCTTTCCCCAATCCAATCCATAAATCATGCTGATTATCTAAACCTACATATTTTATGATATCGTCTTGTAAGCCATTTTTTTTATTTAAACATTGAATAATAGATCCTTTTGCGTTTATGATTATAACACCATTTAATAAAGTTGCATAAGCATATTTATCATTACCAAGGGCAACACCTCCATAAACCTGATCGTTTATTAACCGCTCGTTTGCTTCTGTATTTATGGGAGTAATAGAAGTAGAATGTTTAATATCATTCATTAAAAACAATCCTTTTTCTCTGCTAGCAATTAAAATTTTTTGAGGCGCATATGGCAACATACTATAAATTCTTAATCCGGAAAACATATCACCATCATTTACCAAGTGTAATTGATCGTTATACATTTTTTTTAATCCAATGCCTTTGTCATTTATATAGAAGCTGTTATTTACAAAAAAACTAAAATGAAATGTATTTTCGGGCTTCCAGATCTTTACAGTCTTATTTTTTATTCGGATTAATTTTGTGAATGTTTGAAAATATACGCCATCAGAGGTAGCGTATGTTTTCCAAACATCAGCAAAATCTTTTTCGCTATCAGGAAGCAGATCAACCAAAGAATAATATTTCATTATACCAATGTTATTTGGAGCTAAATAGCCAAATTCTCCAACCGCCCCAACATAAATAATACCACTGCTATCAACAGCTAATGAACGCACTACAGAGTTATTAGTTACAGGAATCAATGTCCAAATATCACCATCATATTCTAGCACACCGGTAGCGTTACCAAAATACATAATACCACGTTTATCCTGAGTTATTGCCCAATTCCCACTAGAGGCTTTATATTCAGATGGCGAATAATTTTTAATAAACGGCGTTCCTTCTTGTATTTGAGAAAAGACAAGATGAGAACTCATCAGAAAAAAACTGAGTATTAAAGATTGTATTTTAAAGAAATGAGACAAACGATTTGTTTCTAATTATGTAAAACAAAAATAGCATATAAATGATAAAACCCATGAGATTTTGTCTCATGGGTTTTAATGTCAATAATTATAATTATGCTAAACCGTTTCCTGCATTGGGAACAACATGACCTTTATTGCCCTTGCCAGTTGCTGCTGCAAGTTCTTTATCATCTGGCTTAACATCAACTTGGTTGTTTGATTTGGAATTGTCGGTTTTAGCAACTGCAGTTGCGGTATTTTTCGATCCAGATTTTTTAAATAAATTTTTGAATTTCATATAATATTTTTTAGAGGTTATCTAAAGTTAATATATAAAATAATGTTATCAAAAATTAATTTATTAATGGTTAATGTTTTCTAAATAAATATAAACCCCATGAGCTTTTGTCTCATGGGGTTTATAAATAAAGTGAGGTCAAAATTATTTCATAATGATTAATTTCTTGACCATAAATCTTTCTCCTATTTGAATATGAATGAAATAAATACCAGGACTATAATAATCCGTAGTTATTTTTTCATTGTATTCTCCAGAAAGTGTAGTATTTATTACACGCTTCACTAATTTTGCCTGAGCATCTTTAATATCTATAATTATTTTTTCAGTTTTTTCTAAGTAACCGGAAATAATAAAATGCTCTTTAGCCGGATTAGGGAATAAATTAAGGTTGTTGAAAACAGAAATTTTTGTGTTGATAGATGTTGGAACACCTTCACCATCAGTATTGTTAAAATACCTACCATTACCTGCATTACCAACAACATGACCTTTACCGCCTCCGGAAACTCTTAGTTGACTTTGGTCTTCCTCATAACCAACAGAGTATCTTACCCAGTTAGCGCCATTGTCAATGGTTTTATATACTATACCACCGGTACCTGTTGCCCATGCTGTATCTGAACGGGCTTCAACACTATTGAAATCAACCTCTACGCCCGTTAATGAAGGTAACCAAGTAGAACCACCATCAGTTGTTTGAAGAATAATACCACCCGTTCCCGCTGCATAACCATTTTGAAGAGAGGAGAATCTAACATCTTTTATATTGAAATTTAAGGGTGATGTTTGCGGTATCCATGAGGAACCGTTATATCCTAAAATGGTTTGGTTATCTCCTACAGCAATGGCATTTCCGTTACTAAACGCATAAACATTATGTAAATGTTCTGGTGTTCCCGAAGTTTCCGGAGACCATGAACTTCCATCATATTTATAGATTGTTCCGTTTGTCCCTACGGCAAATCCGTTAGTTGCAGATGAGAATCCTGATCCATTAAATGTCTCGGTAGTTCCTGTAGTAAATGGATTCCAGTTTGCACCATTATCAGTCGATAATAAAATAGTTCCATTAACACCTGTAACAAACCATTTTCCAGGCATGATACAAGTACCGGTTAGTGGTTCTGTATTGCCTGTTGGTAAAGGACTCCATACTTTTCCACTATCTGTACTTAAAAGACAATTCCCGTCTGCCATACTCATAATACCGGTTGCTCCATCAACAAAAGACACGCCGGTTAAATCCTGTGAAGTTCCGGTTGTCATTGCAGTACTTGGAAAAAGTTGTTCAACTTGTATATAATTTGGTTTAGTGATTGTTTTTGAACAACCTGCATCATCCGTTACGGTTAATGATACTGTTCGATATGCTACAGTAGAATAATTATGACTAGGTGTGGCTAGTGCTGATGTTACGCCATCACCAAAATCCCATAAATAAGTATATGGAGCAACACCGGTTGTTGTTGCCGAGAAATCAACAACTGCCGAAGGAATAAACACTAATAATGGAGAGCCTGTAAAATCGGATACAGGATCATTTACATTTACGGTAATTCCTGAAGATATTGTTCCACAACCAAAACTATTGTAATTAGTTACGCTATAAGTTCCTGCAGCTGTCACTGAAATTGAGTAAGATGTTGCTCCCGTATTCCATAAATAGCTATCTGCTGCATCAGATGATAATGTCACTGCATCTCCTATACATAAATTGGTAGAACCACCTGCATTAATAACTGGAGCAGGAGGGTTTGGATTTACGGTAATAGTAATGGATGAAGCTCCGGTTCCACAACCATTTGGATCATCTACAGATACACTGTAAGTTCCCGATCCGGTAACATTAATTGTTTGTGTATTTGCACCGGTAGACCAAGCATAATTGGTTCCTGTATTTGCAGAGAGAATAACATTTCCTCCATCACAAAAAGTTGTTGGTCCATTAGGAGTTATACTGGTTATTGCAGATGTATAAACAGTAATTGCAACGACATTAGAGTTTGCGGTACAACTACCATTACTTACAGTTACGTTATAATTACCATTGGAATTAACTGTAATGCTTGGTGTTACAGCTCCATTGCTCCATGTATAAGAACTAGCAGAGCTTGTTAAAATTAAATCAACACTTCCTCCGGAACAGAACGCTGTATTACCATTTGCACTTATACTTACAGTAGGTGTTGGATTTACATAAACTGTAATCTCATCACTTGCTGAACAACCTCCTGAATTTGCATTTACAGTATAAGTCGTGGTTATTGTTGGACTAGCGTTAACTGAATATCCGATTGTTGAACTTAATCCGGAACTAGGAGTCCATGTATATGTAGAACCACCTGATGCTGCTAATACAACATTTCCACCATTGCAAATAGTTTGATCTGCACCTGCATCAATAGTTAAATTATTGGTAACATTTACTACTACTATATCAGTGGAACTACAACCATTGTTGGTTACAGTTACTGTGTAGTTTGTTGTTACATTAGGATTTGTTTCGGGGTTTGCAATAGCAGGATTACTTAATCCTGTAATTGGTGCCCACAAATAGGTGCCGCCACCGGTTGCAGTTAAAGTAGCAGAAGCTCCTGTACAAACCGTAATATCTGATCCGGCATTAGCATTTGGTAATGGTGTAACAGAAACTGTTACTATATCATTTGCAGTACAGGTTCCATCACTAACAGTTAATGTATAATTTGATGTTGTTCCTGGTATTGATGTTGGATTTGAACTATTAGGAAAATCAAATACAAATGCCGGGCTCCAGCTGTAGGTTGTCCCACTTGTAGTAGGATTCATTACTACTGAATTTCCTTGACAAATTGTTTGGTTAATACCCGCATCAACCATTGGTAAAGATTTGGCATTAACAACAACTACATCTGATGAAGAACAACCTCCTGCTGTGGTAACGGTTACTGTATATGCAGTTGTATTTGTTGTTGTAACCACAGGATTTGCAATTCCTGTATTACTTAGCCCCTGAGAAGGACTCCAAACATAACTAACACCTCCAGTTGCATTTAATGCAGCCGAAGAACCATAACATAAATTAATATCATTTCCTGCGTAAGCAATAGGTGTAGTTTCTACAGTTACAACAATTGCATCGTTACGAACACACACGCCATTACTCACACTAACCGTGTAAATTGTTGTAGAAACAGGATTCACATCAGGGTTTACAGAATTCACATTACTGATATTGATAGCAGGACTCCATGTATAAGATGTTCCTCCACTTGCAGTTAATGTTACAGAATTGCCTTGACAAATTGCAACATCATTACCGGCATTTGGATTTGGCGGAGATACTTTTGTAACAGTTACTACATCAGATGCCGTGCAACTTCCATTACTTGCTGTTAATGTATATGAAGTTGTTCCTCCTAAATATGGGAATGCTTTTGGACTTATACTGTTTGGATAATCAATAAGAGGATGATTTGTAAATCCATCAAAATACGATGTTGGAGTCCATGTATAAGAAATTCCACCTGAACCATTTAGAGTTACAGAATCTCCATTACAAATAACTTTATCTAATCCGGCACTTACTATTGGCAAAGACAACACATTCACATTTACTTCATCTGTTGAAGAGCATGCCCCATTTGATACAGTTACAGTGTAAGTAATGTTTACAGTTGTGTTTACTATAGGATTAGCTATTGTATTAGAACTTAAACCATTTGGAGGACTCCACAAATAACCTATGCCTCCACTTGCATTTAAATTAGTAGTTGAACCTAAACATACATTTTTATCCGTACCGGCGTTAGCAGTTGGTGCAGATAATACATTTACCCGAACAACATCATCTTTACTACAACCGTTATTGGTTACCGTTACGGTGTAATCAGTAGTAATAGTTGGATTTGCTACTGGATTAGAAATGTTAACAGAACTTAAATTTGTGTTTGGTGCCCAACTATATGCTGTTCCTCCTGTTGCTGTAAGTGTAGCAGATGACCCAATACATACTGTAGCATCAGTCCCGGCATTTGCTAAAGGTAAAGGAGTAACAGAAACGGTAACAACATCTTTTGCTGTGCAAGTTCCATCACTGGCAGTAAGCGTATAGATAGTTGTTATTGTAGGATTTGCTATTGGACTTATACTATTTGGGAAGTTCAAACTTCCGCTGGGAGTCCAGGTATAAGAACTTCCACCCACAGCTGATAGAGTAGCAGAAGTACCTGAACAGATTGCCTGGTTAGTTCCTGCATCAATGATGGGTAATGGTTTTACATTTATAGTTACTACATCTGCATCGTTACAAGCACCATTACTAACATATAATGTATAAGTAGTTGTGCTGGTAGTTGTTACTACAGGACTTGCACTTGTAGTAGAACTTAAGCCCTGAGCGGGAGTCCAACTATAAGTACTACCACCGCTTGCATTTATAGTAACATTGGACCCTGTACATAAATTTAAATCAGGACCGGCATTAGCCGTAGGAGGAGTCGTTACAGTTATTGTAACAGCATCTGTTTTTGAACAGCCTTTATTTGTTACATTAACTGTATAAATAATTGTTGTGGTTGGAGTTGCAATAGGATTTTGAATAGTAGTTGAACTTAATCCTGTTGATGGAGTCCAACTGTAAGATGTGCCACCAGAGGCGTTTAACACAGTTGAATTTCCAGTACAAATAGTAGTATTATTTCCGGCGTCTGCAAAAGGAATGGCATTTACAACAATATAGTTTGTTAAAATGGCTGTATTGCTACCATTTGAATTTGTTGCAGTTAAACTTACACTATACACACCTGGTGTATTATAAGTTACGCTTGGCGATTGACTCGTTGAAACAGATGGTGTTGCTCCGGCAAACACCCAGTTCCATGTTACTGGGGCGTTTGAAGATAAATCAGTAAATGAAATACTGGCGCCTGCACAAATAGTTGTTGAGTTTGCTGAAAAACTAACAACTGGTGGTGAGGTTGAACACTGTGTGAATGTTGATACACTTAGTCCATCTTCTGTTCCACCCATGTATGCAAAAAATTGCGGAGGAGTTGAACAGCTAGTTAATGTTAGTGTGTTTGCAGATGAACCATCTTCTGTTCCACCCATATAGGCAAAAAACTGAGCAGGCGTTGAACAAGTTGTTAAGTTCAAAATATCTGTATGTGCTCCGTCATCGTTTCCGCCCATATAGGCAAAAAACTGAGGAGGAGTAGAGCAACTTGTATAATTAACCAGATTTGTATGAGAACCATCTTCTGTACCACCAAAATATGCATAAAATTGAGGCGGATCAGTACAAGAGGTTAAATTCAATAAATCGTTATTGCCACCATCTCCGTTTCCGCCATTATATTGTGCGAATACGTAGTTGGGTAGTAACAACAAGGTTAAGTATACAACTATATAATATTTAGTTGTCTTTATCATTTAAGGTGTTTTATAGTATGTAATTATTTAAGTAAATCATTATTGAGAAGAATTAGGGCCCTCAAATTATCTTACACCTCTTCCACCAAATATATATGTACGTCCTGCATCAGTTGTTCCGGCGTTTATCCTATCTGATGTACGAACGTATGGAGCCAAATTAACCCAGTTACCCCCTCTTTGTCCAACACCTGTTGCTGTTGAAGTGCTTGGCCAGGTAGCTTGATTTGCTTCTCCGCTTGATAATAACGTTCCGTCACCTAAAGTTCCGTTAAAAGCTACTCCACTTGCATTAGCTGTTGTGATTGCTCTTTCGTTTACATTTCCTCCCATTTCCATAGCACCATAGTAAGTTGCACCAGATGATTCTCTTCCTGAACTTCCTGTTGCAAAAACGCCTACTCTTAAAGGACCATAACCTGCAGTTCCGTTATTTGTTCCATATGCACATAAACCGTTTGACGCCGGTGAAAAGGATTCTGAGGCAGTGAAATCATTTACCAAACCTGTAGATGTATTATATACTGCTCCAATATTAGTACTTCCCCAAGGATATTCTCCTGCAATACGTGGTAAGGGACCTCGGCATACTTTTTCAAATTCAAGTTCTGTCATTGGGCGCAATGCTGACCAGTCCAAATAAGCAGCCAAATCGCCCCAGCTTAAATAATTGCAGGCAATGTTTTGCCCGTCATCAGAGTTGTTTTCAATCCCTGCAGATCCGTCACATGCAAAAACTGCAGGCAGAGCTGCGTTATTACCGGGAACAGATATTCTGATACCATTTCTGTGAGCGTTTGCCATGGCATAGGTTCCCGCTGCACTAATAGGATCAGCATTAACTCTTGCAGCTTGCTGTATGTAAGTTAAAGAGTTTAAAAATTCAACGTATTGTTCCTGAGTAATTTCATATTTCATACAATAAAATGCATTATATCCCATAGGAAATGTATTTGGCACCGCTACCGAAGACCCTCCCAGTATAGCTGAGGATAAACCTCCAGATTGAGAAGCTGCCGTAACAGTATAATTGTTATAAGTAGAAACACTTGTTCCATCCCCAATTTCAAAAGAACCTTGTGGTACGCTTACCATTTCAATACCATATACTTTGTAGTTATATGTTCCCGCGGGAATAGTCATTTTTAAGGTAATGGATGTACTTGAAATATTACCACCACCTAATGAACTTCTACGAATAAATACCCCTTTCCCGTCAGACACAGCATCAACTTGTAAAGGAGAACCGGCTGTGTGATCACCCGATATGGTACTTAATCCGGCATGATTCCATAAACGAGTAGCACAATCCTGATATTTAACAAATACCCAAACAGCGTCCCAATTATTTGGAGCTATGTTTGCATTCCAGCTATTATCCCAACTGATATTAAATGTAATATTTGAACCAGACACAGAAGTGCTTGTAATATTAACATTATTTGCAGTAGTAGTAAACAGGCTGCTTAATAATAAAGTAAAGGCAGCTACAAATTTGTGAATTGATTTTTTTGTTTTCATGGTTTTTATTTTGTTTGAATATTTTAAGAGTATTTTCTTACCAAATGTATAAAAAATGCAAATTGTTAGATAAAAAAAACAAAATATACCCACCAGTACGGATAGTTTATACCCAGTAGCACGCAGTATATCAGAATTAAATAATAATTTTTATGGAATTTCTTGCATAATGTATCTAAATATAAAAATGATACATATGGAAATTTCAATTAAAAAACCTTGTCACGAAAATTGGGATAGAATGACACCAAACGAACAAGGTGCTTTTTGTAATAAATGCGTAAAAACTGTTATTGACTTTAGTAATAAGTCAATTGAAGAAATTAAAACATTTTTTGATGCTCAACAAAAGGATAAAACTTGTGGTCGATTTGAAAAAAAGCAATTAAGTGCATTAAGTTTCGATGCCTTTTTTAACGAGTTTAAAAGTTTTTCTTTCACAAAACGGGTTGCTGTTATTTTGTATTTTACTTTTGGTATGTGTTTGTTTAATATTCCATCCGGCTTAGCACAAACTAATCCTCATGTAAAAGGAGATGTAGAAGTTAAAAATCCTATTATGGGTGGAGTAAGGGCAGTTAAGCCGATAAAAGATTCCACAAAAATAGCCCATAATCCTAAAAATTATTCAGCAACAATAAAGGGAAAGATAAAAGTAAAACCTGATTTAAAAATTTCTTGCGAGGAAATAAAAATGGGAGAAGTAATTGCTGTGCCTGAAACTAAACCAACCACCGTTACTCAAACCATTACTCCACATAAACCTAAAAAGTAGATTATTAACTAATTTTAAACGCTTTGTTTAAATAGCAATAGTATCTTTGTTCTTTCTATTTACGCTATGCGTTTTCAGCCCATACAACAAATACAAACTGTTTTAAAACAAGAATATTTTGAACCTACGATTACATGGGCTTTTAGGGTTGTGTTGGCATTAAACGTTCCTTTAATTGTAATACCCCTTTACAAAGGATTTTCATATGAAGTTATCTGGGCAGCTTTTGGGGCATACATGTTATCATTAATTGATTATAGAGGATTACATTATAAAAAAATTATAATTCAGGCAATTGAAGCTGTTTTGATATTTATTGCGGCAGTTGTTGGGATGAATGTTGCAAATTCTACTATTACTTCTGTAATAGGAATGTTTATTGTTGGCATGTTTGTAGCATTAATTCGTAACTGGAGTGATTATGGTGCAAGTATTGGAGTAGCTGTAGGATTCTTCTTTTTATTTGGATTGGCAACTCCTTTATCTTTTAATGCTTCTATTCATTATGGTTTGTATGTTTTGGCAGGTGCAGCATGGGCTATTATCATTACCATTTTATCATTTCCTTTCCGGCCATCAAATCCCTTGCGTCGCTCAGTGGCCAAAATATGGAAAACGAATACTGATTTTTTAGATACATTAATACAGAAGCATACATCTTATCATCCCATTAATCATGTAGATGTAACTAAAAAAGAAATGGCTATCCGAGAATCAATTAATGAATCAATTAAATTATTTGCCAGAAGAGAAAATCGAAAAACCCGTTTAAAAACACAACATTATGATATGATGATGGAAATCAGAAGAACATCATCTCTTTATGCAGCAACTTTAAACACGATGAATGAAGAGTTGGAAGCATTAACTACACCTGCTTTTCAAAACATTAAAAATGCGGTGCTTTATAAAATGTTATCTTCTTTTGGCCAGGCAAGCGCCCGAATATCAGTTGTAATTTTTACATTCAGAGCAGAAGATTTTACACTTGCTAAAATCAGAGTAAAGCGTTGTGAAATTGCCATTAAACTTTTTGAGGAAGCTTGTCAGGATTTAAAATTGGAAGATAATGACTACACGAGACTTCAACACTTTATTACAACCTTACATAAATCTTACCATTACCTTCAGCAAACCATTACATTAATTGAACAAAAATTAAATCTCAAAAAAAGTGATTATCTGGAAAATTATAAATTGTCATTAAACAATTTTTTAATTGGACTTAAACCCCGTGTTTTAGTAGATTTGTTTAAAGAGGCATTTAATATTAACTCCCAGCATTTTACATATGCACTCAGAGTTTCTATTGTTCTTTGCATTGGAGTGTTTGTATTT
>JAEUTR010000301.1 GCA_016787365.1 Bacteroidia bacterium | reverse complement strand
CAATACATTATTATTAGCGTCTGTAATTCCCGATTCAATTATATTTTGTCCTGGTATAAATAACGAATCTATAATCTGGTTTTGCTCATTAAGCATGTAACCCTGAATCTGAGCCTTAAATGGATAATTATTGCGCGCCTTTAAAATGATCTCACAAGAATTTACATCATTTAATTCTTTCAACTGTGTTAAATCTACTTTTGAAAAATTAATTAGTTTAAAATAATCAGCCGATAACGCTAAAGGAATATCTATATCTGCAACTAATTTTAATCCTTTGCCATAATAAGCAAAATCATTTCCTGCAGAGATATTACCTAAAGGATTTATTTTTGCTACGACAGAATAACCTAAATAATTGGGTAAATTTTCTAAAAATGCATTTAAATTTGAATTATTAGAATTAATATTAATTTGTTTTATCCATGGAAACACAGGATTAGATAAATTATTTGTTTTACTGGCACGATTAATATTAATGGATTGTAATAAATTTCCAGAATTTAGTGTTACAACATTGGCGGGTGAAGTTTTAATAGACCGCATACTTTTTATAGAACTACTCATTTCTATTCCAAATTCATTAATGATTCTGAAATTTATAGATGACTGGGAAAGCAATAAGTTATTGGTACTAAAATTATCTAAAAACCCAAAAGAAGATGAATCAGGACCAAATGATAAATCCTGTTTACCAAAATAGCCCTGAATATATTCAGGAACTAAATCAACAAACGATAATTTGATATTCAATCCCTGTCCGGGTTGTAATTGATCAGCAGCACCACTAGCATCTGTACTAATTGTATAGGTTTGAACCAATGTGTTAATTTTATTCCCTGAAAGCCCTGTTAAATTAATATTGTAGCCATCCAACGCATACATTTTAACAAATGTTGAATTTCCTTCAATCCTTTGGTCAACAGCTAACAAGTTGCCCCATAATGAAGCCGAATTAATGATATAATTAAATCTCAAAGGTTGGGCATAAGAGTTAATATATTCGATTTTTAAATACCCTTTTCTTACGATAGCACGGTTCAATTCAACACCATTACTGACATCAAATGTTATTTCTTTATCCGGAAGGGATGCATTTGAATAAATTTGCGTTCCTGGAGTTAAAGCTGTTGCAAAAGGAACTGTATAACCAATATTAACAGTTGTATCGGGTAGCTTTACTAAACTATCCATTGTATAATTTATCAAATCTTTACTGAAAGCAATATGTAATAATCCACTCGGGTCTGAATTAAAAATGGTATCACCAAAAAAATTATTGATATTTAAATAGCTCTTAGCTATAGGAATGGCTAAATCTACATCCCAACTGGTTTCTTTTTTACAAGAAATCAGGGTTTCTATAGCCATAAGTACTAAAAATGATTTCTTTAAAAATCGCATATCACAAACTTACCTTTTTTTAAACATAATAGCAATCAAATATTTGGCAAAGTTTTTGATTTAGCATTCAAAAGAAATATTACTTTTGTGTCAATGCAATATTCGTTTAGATTTTTCTTAAGTTGGATAATAGCCGCTGTATTGATGTATGTAGCGTTTTATTTTTGGCATGGTATTTTTTTAAACGATTTAAATCGTATTTCCTTTTCAAAAGCTTTGTTTTTAAGTCTTGCTGCCTTAGTTTATTTGGTCATTTCTTTCATTCTTTACCGAACTTTCGAATCTAAATTTATTACTAAATACATACCCCAACCCATTTTAAGAGGTGTAGTAAGTGGTTTTTTAGTTGGATTTACTTTATTTGCCTTGGTAACGGTATTAGGCATTTCTTTTACAAAAAATGTAAACTTCACCTACATTATTGCTGATTGCGCATGGCAAATAGCCGAACAAATAATTGGAGGAATTGTTATTGGTTTTGGGAAATTATTTATTTTCGATCCAATTCCTGAACTCATTCGTAGGGATTAAAATTCCATTTAATACCCATATTTGTCTCCCCACCTCTGTTTTAAAAACTCTTTCAAATCTTTTTCTCTCGAAAACTCTGAAGGATTGTAAAACATAGTACCACTAATTTCATTTGGTAAAAATTCCTGTTTCACAAAATGATTATCAAAATCATGAGCATATTTATATTCATCGCCGTACCCCAACTCTTTCATGAGTTTAGTGGGAGCGTTTCTTAAGTGTAATGGAACCGGCAAATCTCCTGATTTTTTAACTTCTTGCTGAGCCAAATTTATTGCCATATAACTGCTGTTACTTTTTGCCGAACAAGCTAAATAAGTAGTAGTTTGAGCTAAAATAATTCTACTTTCAGGATAACCAATGACATTTACAGCCTGAAAACAATTATTGGCAATAACCAAAGCGGTTGGGTTGGCGTTTCCTATATCTTCTGATGCTAAAATCAATAAACGGCGGGCAATAAAACCGGGATCTTCTCCTCCATCAATCATTCGGGCTAGCCAATATACGGCTCCATTAGGATCTGAACCTCGTATTGATTTTATATATGCCGAAATAATATCATAATGCTGTTCACCTGATTTATCATATAATGCTAAATTTTGCTGAATATATTGCTTTACCAATTCATCTGTAACAATAAGCTCATCACCATTAATACAATTAACTACAATTTCCAGAGCATTTAATAATTTTCTTCCGTCTCCTCCCGAAATCCTTAATAAGGCTTCCGTTTCTTTTAAAACAATATGTTTTCTCTTTAAGGTTTCATCTTTTTGAATGGCATTATTTAACAATTGAATTAGATTATCTTTTGTAAGATGCTTTAAAACAACTACTTGACATCTTGATAATAAAGCCGGAATTACTTCAAATGATGGATTTTCGGTAGTTGCTCCAATTAATGTAACAATCCCTTTTTCAACAGCATTTAACAAAGAATCCTGTTGAGATTTACTAAAACGATGAATCTCATCAATAAATAACACAGGTTTTTCCTGTTTAAAAAAACCGCCATCCTGGGATGCTTTTTCTATTACTTCCCTCACATCTTTCACACCCGAATTAATAGCGCTTAAAGAATAAAACGGACGTTTTAATGTTTGAGAAATAATTTGAGCAAGCGTTGTTTTACCCACTCCCGGAGGTCCCAATAAAATAATAGATGGCAATAAATTTTGTTCAATAGCTTTTCGTAAAGCCGAATCTTTGCCAATAATATGTTCTTGTCCAATATAATTGTCCAAATGGGTTGGCCTTACTCTTTCAGCTAAAGGTTGCATAAATTTGGTATAAAAATTGACTATGGTTGGTTATCACACTTTATGTTATAAAAATTGTAAACCAACATTTAAAGTATAAAAGTAATTTTATTACATTTACCACAATAAAAAAATTAGTAACAATGAACCTAAAACACATCATCGTATCTGCCTCTGTTTTAACAGTTGGTTTATTAAGTATTAATGCCATTAAAAAAGGCGAACCAAAAGATAACTTAGACAAACGTAAGTTTGCAGTTACAATGACTGAGGTTAAGGAAGGTACTGCTGCTAAAAAAGGCGTTGAAGATGAATTGGAGTTTAAAGCCGGAAAAGGCATGTTTAGTCAGTTTTTATATGATAAATTAGAATATAAATGGATTAAGTATGAAATCACCAAAGACTCTACATACACTGATGAGGAGCAAAATGAAAACCAATGGATAGAAGCAGAAATTTCTACTACAGATGACAATGACCAAACAATGATTATGAAATGCGTGGTTGATAATTATGATATTAGCGGCGAGATAAAAATCACTAAAAAAGATAAACTAAAAAAGAAATACGAATTTTCAGGAA
>JAEUTR010000231.1 GCA_016787365.1 Bacteroidia bacterium | reverse complement strand
GGCAAGCAGCGCATTATGGAGATACAACCAACAGAGTTCCACCAGCGCACACCGATCTTTATTGGTTCGGCCGATATGGTGGATCAGGTTATTGGGATGATGTGAAAAGAGAATTTATAAAAAAACCCGCCTGAAGCGGTTTTTTTTTTTATTGGTGATTTTTTTTAAAATGAATGAAAGTGTGAAAACCCTAACAAAAAAGCATAAAAAAACCCTAAATGTAACATTAGGGTTTTCTCTGCTATTAAATTTAATGTGTCCCCGTAGTAGAGAGACTCCGCTGCGCTTCATCAAACTACGGGTCTTAAGCTTTCTTAAAGTTGTTTCAAAACTAGCAGAATTCAATCACCATTTTCGAACAATTTGTGAATGAAGATGCCGTTATTATCATGATGATGGATTTTCATATGGATTGACTATTTTAGTACTAGTATGGTCTTTTGATAAACCATTTGATTTGTAATAATTTTGACAACATAACTTCCTGAGGTCAAATCCCCTATCTTCATTAAAAAGTCATTTGATGCTTCAACTGGAGTTATGTTTATTATTTTATTACCCAGATTATCAAAAATTTCAACTTGTATAATTATTTCTTGATGACTTGACTCAATATGTAAAAAATCACTGCTGGGGTTAGGATAAACTTTCAATGAATTTGATTTATGCGTTTCTTTAATATCAGTGTTTCCTTCTGTTATGCCACCTATAACATTTGGATCATAGCAGTTTGTAACTAATGAAGACAGCATGGTACCATTGAAATCGTTTATAGTTGACCCACCACTTCCCGGGAATGGGAAAGTAACAAAATAGAAGTTAGGGTTAGAGCTATTAAGCAAAGGAGACGGTGCCGGGTTCCAAAAATTATTAGTAGCCTTTAAAGGGTATGTTGGATATAAGGGCAAACCTAAGTGTGTTGAAGTTGAATAGGCAATATTTCCAGTTAGATAGTTGTATGGAGGTGATGACAAAGGGTCTCTTAAAAAATTATTATATCCATTTTCTAAATACAATACTGTACTACTGTTTAAATATACACCAGCGGAGGTATTATAACCAAAAGTGCAATACCCCCCTGTGCTCGAATATAAACTTCCATATATAGTATTACCTGAATTTAGGTTCAAAAGTCCCCCAGTAATTTTGATGCCATAACTATTATAGAGAAATCTAGTACATTTAACGTTTAAATTTATACTTGTCAAATCTATACCTTTATCATTATAAAGGAATCTACTATTTTCTATAAAAATGTATCTACTTCCAGAAGGATTAGTGTTTTTTATACCAGTACCACATTCGTTGACCCAAATGTTTTTGAATTTAGAGTCATTGTTTACACCTTCTAATAAAATAGCATAATCTTTACAATAATCAAAATTACAATCCTCCAAAGAGAGATGAGTATTGACATTATCAATTCCAATATCACAATATGTGAAATTACAGTCTGTTAAAGTCAATATGTTTCCATTATTTGGATTTTCATTTATTAATCCATTTGTAAAACCGACAAAGTCTGAATTACTTATGCTAGCAAAGGATTGACCGAAAATTTTTATCCCATCCACTAAAGTGGTATAAAAACATACATTAACAAATAGACAGTTGTCTATTGAAAAATCATTTCCTAAAAGTAGACGTGTCCCGTCTCCACAATACTCAATACGAGCGTCTTGTATAGTAACGTAATTGATATAATTGCCAGGACTAGTTGGGTTAACCGCAGAGGGTATTTCAAGTTCTCCTTCTATAACAACTAGTTTGTGATTTTTATTAGTTCCTTGAAGATTAATGGAACTTGAAGTCCCATTTGCCACAATAGTAGCATTAGTGAATCTAACAAAACCTAGATCTGAGCCACTACCTTTAGCAACTGTAAAAATCGCATTGTTTTCTATGTTTAAATTCCCCATAATATGCAATTCAGCGTTTTCACCTTGTAGTAAAATTGTAGCTCCATCATCAACAATTAAAGTGGCTCCATCATCTATGACTAGTTTAGAATTGTCATTTATTATTAAGGTGCTTCCATCCCACAAATGTATGACATCACCATTACTTATAGTTAGGATACCACTATTATTAACTGAATTGTCACCTATTTCAATGCGTCCTGTACTAAAAACATCAATTATTGCTGGGCCATTACATCCT
>JAEUTR010000213.1 GCA_016787365.1 Bacteroidia bacterium | reverse complement strand
TAAGGGCAGGAAACTGGCCTAATCGGAGGGCAGGAATTCATGAGGATTTTAATCCGCTGAAAATCATCCAAAAAGTTCGATATTTGCAACCCGTAGGGTACTAAAAGCCGCTGAATTATTCAGCGGCTTTTTTTGATAATTCAACAGTCAAATTACTTATTGAACTCAACGCACCTAATTCAAGCAATTACCTATTATGACAGATCTATCTCATACTGCGAATCAAATTCACTATGTCACGAATTTTCAGGACCTTATTTCTACACCATTTCATGGAGAAATGAATGCAATTTGTTGGACACGTAATTTAATTGGTGATTTTTCTGAGATTGCTAATAAGATAGAGCTAAAAGAAAATATGGTAGTACTTGATCAGGATGAACTTTTTGAACTTCAATTGAGTGAACAAGGGCAGCTTGCTCGAGACATTCTTTTAAATGATTTGAAACTGTTGAAAGCTCATGGCGCGTCTCCAGTCCTTAATCTGATTAAGTGTTATGAGAGAGATGACACTTACTCGTTTTTTCCAACCGATGTTTATTCTTTTCATGTAGATCGCTCCCCAGTACCAACCGATACTTTTTTATGCACGTATTATGGCGAGTCAAGTGAAATATTACCAAACTCACAAGCTATACAAAAAGTGCTTGTTCCCGAAATACGTGATGAACTCAAAAAAATATATCGTGGCGAAGAGGAAGGATTTGAATCATTTGTAAGTGAACATTTCTTTGATCTGCATTATCTTCCTAAACCTCAGGCGCAGCCTATCAGTTTAGGTATTGGTCATTTATGGAGATTAGCGGTTGATCATCCTGAAAGTGTAGTCCTTCCTTGTGTTCATCGCGCACCAAAAGAAAAAAACGGACAGAACCGACTGTTGATGATTTGTTGAACCGTTCTCTTTTTTGAAAAACACCAAATTGAAAATCAACCTATTCTTATTAATTATTCTAATTGATTATCAGTGGTTTAAATATTTATAACTATAATTATAGTTATTAAACTATAATTATAGTTCAATCAACTAAATTATTCGTTACATTTGAATAAAATAAATCAAACGATCATGAACGAATTAACCAAAGCAGAAGAACAGATCATGCAAATTTTGTGGGAAAAGGAAAAAGCTTTTGTAAAAGATATTATTGATGAGATACCAAAACCAAAGCCAGCTTATAATACTGTTTCAACTATTATAAGAACCTTGGAACGTAAAAAATTTGTTAGTCATAAAAGTTACGGTGGCTCACATCAATATTATCCTACTGTTGACAAAAGCGATTACACAAAATTATTTATGAAACGGGTAATCAATAATTATTTTGATAATTCACTTCAGCAAATGGTATCTTTTTTTTCGAAAGAGAATGATATGAATATTAATGAACTGGATGAAGCTATTAAATTAATGCAGGAGATTAAAAAACAAAAAAAAACATGAATAATTTTATCATATACTCGATAGAAATCGCAATCAGTCTTGCTTTGTTTTATATAGCATACTGGGTTTTCTTAAAGAACGAAACATTCTTTAAATTAAACAGGTTTTACCTTTTCTTTTCGGTGATAATTTCCCTTTTTACACCTATGCTGAATATTCAGCTTGGGCAAGATTCATTTCTCACGAAGCTGGTATTACCAATTGACCAATACGAACAAAACATGATTGGAAATGAACAGATACAAAATGACATGCCGGCTTCTGAAAATGGTGCCGCTACTTCAAGTAAGAATGGAGTGTTGGTTGATGATGCAAACAGCATCCATCCCGGCCATGAACATAAAGGTTCATCATTCTTATATAAAGGAAGTGATCATGAGCAAAACATAAACTGGTTAACAATCCTATTGATTATTTATTTTATTGGGGTGGCATTTTTCTTAATTCGCTTTTTAGTAAATTTCATCTGGATCTTTAGTTATGTATTCAAAAACAAACCCCAGTCTATTTTTGGGATGAAGGTCATTAAAATCGAAAAAAATATTTCTCCTTTTTCTTTTCTAAATTTTATATTTATCAGTAATAAAGAATATCCCGAAGCTGAGCTTACCAAAATAATCTCTCACGAAAAAATACATATTCAACAAAAACATTCTATAGATCTTATTCTTGTTGAATTATTCTTCGCTTTTCAATGGTTCAATCCTTTTGTCTGGTTCCATAAAAAAGCCATAAAAATCACACATGAATATTTAGCCGACCTGGGAGCTTTAAATTCGGGAATAGATCTGACCGGTTATCAATACTCATTGCTAAACCAAGTACTTAGCGAAAACAATATTGAAATGACAAGTACCTATAATTTATCCATTAAAAAAAGAATTGAAATGATGATGAAAAAAAGATCCACAAAATTAGCTGCTCTAAAACTAGGAATTGCTTTGCCAATCCTTATATTTTTATTGAGCGCATTCGCCTTTAATACCAGCTCTTCTGTAAAAGAAGTGATTAAACCTTTCCCGTTTTTAAATGAAGATAGTTCCATCAAAAAAGTTGATGTGCCGACAGAATATCTAAAATTGTTGCAAGGTGAATATGTTTCAACTAATGATATTGGTGTAAGGAAAATTGTTTTCACAGAATTGCTGGGAACATTGTTTGGTAATGATGCCGGCTACACCTATAGGATAATTCCAGTTGGTGGCGAGAACTTTATTAATCCTGATGATAAAGCGTCATTGATATTTAATAGCAAAAACAAAGATGCAATGAGCTTATTACTTTTTGGAAAGATAAATTTAAATAAGGTGAAAATAGTGAAAGGTTCTGGAGTGTTTCAGCAAAGGTCTATGGCTTTCACATTGGCAAATGTGATGTTAAAAGACGGCATTCCTGCCGCTATTGCCTATCATCAAATAGCCAAAGATTCGAGCAATTATTTTAATACAGAATATGAAATGAGTTACGCAGGTTATTATCTGTTAAAGAGCGATAAAGTAAAAGAGGCAACAGCGCTTCTTAAGTTAGATACAGAACTATTTCCAAATTCATTTAATGCCTTTGATAGTTATGCCGAAGCACTTTTAGTTGCAGGGGATAAAACAAATGCTATCGAAAATTTTAAGAAGTCTGTTCGATTAAATCCGGGCAGCCAAAATGGTTTGAAAAGGTTAAAGGAATTAGGTATTAATCCCGATGATGTGGTTAAGCCTGTGAAAATTTCGAGTGAAGAATTAAAACTTTTAGAAGGTGTATATCTTTCAACCAATCAACCCAATTGGATTAGGAAGATCACCATTACGGTAGAAAATGGCATATTAATGGGTGAAGACAATGGCTATCATTATAAATTGATTCACATGGGTAATGGCAAATTCATTAATCCGGATGATGGTGCGTCATTAGTATTCGACACAAAAGACAAAACCGCGATAAACTTATTGCTTTTCGAAGCGATCAATTTAAAGAAAATTAAACCATCAAAAGTGCCTGCATTAAATTTAAAAGAATATGTTGGCCGTTATGTTCCAGAAAAAAAGGATACTATTCTTCGCACCATAGAAGTGATTAATGAAGGCAATAAACTATTCAGGATATCAGGACAAGATCCAAAAGCTCCCGGCGGAACTCTTGAATTGAAATTTGTAACGGATAACCTTTTCTATTACCCTGATAATACTGGTAGAAGTATGGAATTTATATTGAACGATAAAAAAGAAGTAACAGGTATACTTTTAAGAAGGTATGAAGCTACTTATAAACTTTCTAAAGAAAAATAATTTTCAATTATTGAATTTCAACCATAAAAAAGAGGGTCATTGTATAATGACCCTCTTTTTTATGCTATATCAAAAAATTCTACATTCTAAAAGAGATAACCCTATCATCAATATCTTCTGCCACAAATCCGTTCCCACAAGTCATTTAAGGTTTCCTTAAAATTCATGTTTTTTTCATTAGCCTCTAACATGCCCATCGTTTCGATACCTTCTTTTTGATAGAGTTTGTAATGAAAGATAAATGTTTTTTGTAATTCGCTTTCCTGCATATTGGTTCTGCCAAATTTTACAGCATACATATTCAATGTATCACCATCACTTTGTGCAATGGTATATGGGTCGCTAAACCATCTTAATATTTCTACATCTTTTTTGCTTTTGCATTGCTGCATTAATTGTTGATGGCGAGGATAGCTATGCCACGTGATAGGATTTTGTTTGTGTAACAAACTAAACTCTCCTATAAAAACAGTGCTATCATTACTGCCTACAGCATACCATAATACATTATTCAACATCGTTGGGTTGGTCATATGAGCTGTTGCAGGAATATTATTTTTTGTAATTGATTCTTGAACCAAATTTTCTGCTTGAACTTTATTAATAAAAGTCAATCCCAAATACGCAAAGCAATATACTAAAGCGGCTTTTGCTAACGTGTTTCTTCTCACTATATTTTTTCTGTGAAAAACGGCAATTACTACCAAGATTAACATCGGTAACGTAAATAATAAATCAACAATTGCCAATGTGTTTAATGAATAATTTTCATTTGTAAAAGGCAATAGTAATTGAGTGCCAAAGTTAGTACACCAATCCAACAACGAATGACCCCACAAACAAGCCAGTAAAAAAATAAGCATGCGTTTAAAAGACACTTTTTGCTTAAACAGTTTCACTAATACCCAGGCAATAGGTATCGCATAAAGTGCCTCAATAAACAAAGAATGGGTGTGAGCTCTGTGGTCGCACATGTAGGCGCGTGGATCGGTTAAGCCAGTTACAAACAAATCAAAATCAGGAACACTTTTGGCAATGGCTCCTAATAACATTCCCCAACGGCCTATTTTCTTTCCAAGAAAGACTTCGCCAATTGCAGCGCCAATAACAATGTGTGATAAGGAATCCATTTAATTTTTTAATGTATTTGTTTTTAGAAAATCAAATATCCGAAAAACTTGTTACTTTACACACATTAACAACTCAATAACAACATCTCTTCCAACAATTCCCTAAATTGCATTATGAAATTTTTTGCAATACTATTTCTTAGTTTAAGGTTTATAACAAGCTATGCGCAAGAACCCGAATTTAATGGACGTACTTGGGAAGCGGCCTATCATCTTTCAAGTCCTGCTAATTGGGGAATTGAGCGCTTTCCTATTCCTATTGGTTTTGCTCCGCAAATTCCTTACAAGGGTGTGGAGGATATTCGTTTTACACCTGGCTGGGCTAAAGCAGCAAGTGATGAGTATTGGAGTTATGCCTTTTTATGGTATTTGGAGGGTGATGTGAAAATGGATTCCAAAACAATTGAGAGTAATATGCAACTCTATTATAGTGGCTTAATTACTGCCAATGGTAGCGCTACTGTTACTCCAATTATAACAACATTTAAAGAAGTAACAAAAGATAGCAACGATGTAAAAACGTATTTAGGAACCATTAGTCTGTTTGATTATATGGCAAAACAACCTTTGGTACTTAATTGCAAAGTGCATATCAAATCTTGCGTTGGCGAAACTAAAACATTCATATTTTACGAATTATCGCCAAAGCCTTTAAATCATGCTATTTGGCAAAGCTTAGATAAATTATGGACGGATTTTAAATGTAAAAAATAACAAATCATAAATAAGTTTTCAAAATCTTTAGTAATTTTCCATATTATAAGTCAATCATAATAAAATAAACTATGTCAAATAAAAAATCAGTTTTAGTAATAGGAATTGATCCAAAGTGGATTGATTTTTCTTCCCCTGAATTTGCCGCAGCTACCCTTACGGCCGAAAAAGTAACGATGGGAATTACAGGTTCGGTGAATGCACTCAATGAACTTGGTTATGATGCCGAATTATGTTGGACGGATTTAGGTGATACTGCTATAGATGTTATTAAAACACATTTACAAAAAAAAGATTTTGATTGTGTGATAATCGGCGCCGGGATTAGAAAACCAGATTCAAATTTTAAACTATTTGAAAACATGATTAATGTTGTTCATGAATATGCTGCAAAAGCCAAAATTTGTTTTAATACAAATCCAATGGATACGGTGCAATCTGTTCAACGTTGGGTTTAGTATATAATTTCTTGTAACGCTCAAAAATATTGGTTTAACAACCACCTGCCCCAACACTAAACACAAAATCCTGTTTTACTTTTACACCATTGGCATTCACTGCCGGTTTCCATTTTGGCATATGATGGATTACATCTATCAGTAGCTGATCTGTTTTTGCATCTCCCCATTTTTGTGTAGGTTTTATATTAATAACTTCTCCTCCTTCATTAATGGTAAATTTTATAATCGCTCCTTTAAAGTCGTTAGGTTTTTTTGCAGGGAGTTGACGTATGCTGTTTTCTTTTAAGTATTTTATGAGTTGTTGTTGTCCGCCAACAAATTCAGCTTCAAGTTCAGGCACTACTGTCATCTCCACATGCATTTCGCTGTTCTCTAATTTATTTCTTCCGAAATCATTATACATGTATTTTACATTAATCACAATATCAGAAGCTAAATCAATCGTATTTAAAATTTGTTTTTGTTCTGCCGTTAGCTTTTCGTTTAACCCAACAGCTTTTATAGTTTTGCCCGCACATGTCCCTATCATTTCTACAGAAACATAACTGCTAATCCAATTAGCTGGATAGCCCGAAATGATATCTCGGATTAATTTAGCATTATTGAATTGCGATTTTTTAACCGAGCGTTTGTAAGCCCCATGCACTTCATAATATATTTCATTTTCCTTTTCAATAATAGAATTTGAAAAACCACTTTGTGAGTGTACAGAAACATTGTTTAATAAAAACACAATGGAGATAAGAATTGCTATTTTATACATGATGGTAAGTATTAATTTATAACAAAAGTAGGTTTTATTACAAAGAGAGGTTGTTATAGAGTAGTTATTGACTTGTTAACGAGATGTTAATGAGTGTTGCAGACATTATAAATTAGTTACTTTTGAATAAGTAAATGAACTTTAATAAAACGTACATATTTATTGCCCTTTCATCCATTGCCTTATTAATTGTTTTGATTATTCAGGTAAATTGGATTTTGCAAACAGCTCAGATTAAAGAAGAGTTGTTTAATGAAAAAGCGAATATCATTTTAGCCAGAA
>JAEUTR010000200.1 GCA_016787365.1 Bacteroidia bacterium | reverse complement strand
AAGAGACAAACGGCGATGCGGTTTGGCACGATAATCACGGAAGATGGCTTTTTATTACCCAAAATAAATTAATGTATAGCGAAAACGGTAAAAACTGGTTTGAGATACCAAACCGAACATGGCAGGATATAAATGGAACCTGGTATAGGTTTGATAGCAACTGGGATTTATGGGAAGTAAAACTTTAAGTAACAAAAAAGGTGTTTATAGCTAAACACCTTTTTTGTTTTAATACAATTTATAAATTTCCATAATATCTCCCAGTATTTTAGGAAAGTCAATTTTTAAATCAATGAGTTTTCCTGTGTGTATATCAAATACCCAGCCGTGGACTGAAATACCTCTTTCTTTATAGGCTTCTTGAACAGCAGCTGTTTTAATTAAGTTAACGCATTGTTCTTGTACATTTAATTCAACTAATCTATTGTATCTGACATCTTCATTTTCAATACCATTTAATTCTACTTTGTGTGTTCTATAGACATCTCTAATGTTTCGTAACCAAGGATTTAAAATACCCATGTCTTTTGGCTGCATGGCTGCTTTTACACCACCACAATTATAATGTCCGCACACTACTATATGTTTTACTTTTAAATGCCTTACAGCATAGTTTAAAACCGACATTACATTTAAATCAACATTGTTTACAAGATTAGCAATATTACGATGTATAAATACTTCGCCGGGCTGCATACCCATTAAGTCTTCAGCAGTTACACGGCTATCCGAACAACCAATGTATAAAAATTCAGGACTTTGTCCTTTTGATAAATTCTCAAAATAATTTTCATCTATGGATAATTTTTCGGCTATCCATGTTTTATTGTTTTCAAATATTTTTTCTATTTTATTCATTAGGGTTAATTGTTTATGTAATAAAAATATAATATTTATCCTTCAAAACCAATTTTAGTATGAGTTCCATCGCAATAAGGTTTATTAGATGACGCACCGCACCTGCAAAAGGCTGTTACTTTATTCTTTTGCGTTTGATTACCTTCTTTATCTTTTACAACAATATTTCCATATACTAATAGTGGCCCATTTGGCATAGCTTCTACGATACTTTCAGCTTTAGTTTCTATGGGTATGTTTCCCTCGTTATTATAATAAAAACTAATGGCGCCTGATGGGCAATTATTTACTCTTTCAATAATCTCAGGTGTAGTACCACCTTCTGGTTTTATCCAAGGTTTTTCGGCAGGATTAAAGACTTGCCTTAATCCTTTTTCTCCTTTCCAACATAGAGTAGAGTGAATGCAAACACTCGGTTTCCAAACAATAGTAATCTCATCGTTACTATATTTCTTAGTAATTTCAGTCATTGATAGATGTATTTATTTTTATGGTATGAGTTAATAGTTTATGCACAGGACAATGATTAGCAATATCCAATAAGCGTTCAGTTTGTTCATTACTTAATGTTCCTGAAAAAGAAATTTTTCTTTCAAAAATAGTTTGAGTGTCTTTGCTTTCAATATCAATATACGTTTCGATGCTTTGCACATCCCATTGTTTTCTGTTAGCATACATTCGCACGGTAATACAAGTACAAGCTGCTAGCGATGAGGCAAGCAATTCCATTGGAGCCATGCCTGAAGCTTTTCCTCCATGCGTTACTGGTTCATCTGCAATAAGAAAATTTGTTTCCGACGAAATTTCAGTAACATATGGCTCTTGATGAATAATTGCTTTAATCATAAATTAAATTTAATACAAAAATCCCATTTTACCTTGTTGATAATCTCGCATAGCTTCTAAAATTTCAGTTTCAGAATTCATCACAAACGGACCATGTGTTACCATTGGTTCATTAATAGGAATACCGGCCATGATTAATAATTTTGAATCAGTTTTAGCATTTAAAAGTATCTCATCTGCTGATTGTTCAAACACTACTAAATCATGTTGTTGAATGGTTTGATTAGTATTTAAACTCAAATCTCCTTCTAATACATAAAATGTTACATTATGGTTGGCAGGAAAATTTAGTGAAAACTCACTGTTTGCTTTCATGCGCAACATGGCCGTTATCACATCAGATTTTGCAGGCCCTTTTTTGTCTTCATATTTTCCAGATATTAATCTAAATTCAACGCCCTCTTTTTCAATCAGTACAATTTCATTTTTAGTGATTGGCTGATAAGAAGGCGGGTTCATTTTTTCGGCTTTAGGTGTGTTAATCCATAATTGAATGCCTTGAGAACGCCCGCCTTTTTCAACAAATGCTTTATCAGCTTTTTCACTGTGTATAATACCTCTACCTGCATTTATCCATTGCACTTCATTATTATAAACCACATGTTTATTACCTACAGAATCTTCATGCTCAATAGAGCCTTCAAATAAAAAAGTCACCGGGCTAAAACCACGATGTGGATGTGGAGGCACATTAAAATTATTTTCGTGAGGTAAATAAGTAAAGTCAAAGTGATGTAATAAAATAAAAGGACTCACTTGCTCAATACCTCTTAGCGGAAAAGCTTGACGTATTTTTATTGGCCCCATCATAGTTTCGGGAGCTGTATGTATGGATTGAATTTTTTTGAACATGATTTTATTATTTAAATAACCAGTTATGTAATAATTTTTGTAATGCAGGTATTAATACAAATACCATAGTTGGAACGGCAATTAATGTTACTATTAAAGTACGTAATGGTAACGGTTCAATTAAAATTAGTTGTTTTCCCAAGAGAGCAAATATCAATGTAATCAGAGGATAAATGGCTAGCCATATAACAATTGCCATTTTCCATTTTTTTGGTGGTTTCATTAAGATTATAGTTTCGATTTATATAAAAATACAATTTAATTATAAAATATATTAATAAAAAGTAAGAGGAGAAAACGTTTGATTTTCTCCTCTTATATAAATAATATGATAGAAAATCTTAAGCTTGTTTTACTAATTGAATTTCAGCTTGAACTTTTAAATCTTCACCTACTAATAAACCACCTGCTTCGGTAGCAGCATTCCAAGTTAAACCAAAATCTTTACGATTAATTTTACCATCTAGTGTAAAACCGGCTTTAATGTTTCCGTATGGATCTTTCGCAATACCACCAAAATCAACTTTTAAACTTACAGGCTTAGTAATATCTCTAATAGTTAAATTACCGTGTAATGCATATTCTTCGTCTGAGGCTTTTTCAAATTTAGTGCCTTCAAAAGTAATGTTAGGGTATTTAGCAGTATCAAAAAAATCAGGAGATTTTAAGTGACCGTCTCTTTGTTCGTTATTTGTATTAATTGAATTTACATCAGTTGTAAACGATACTTTTGAGTTAGAAAAGTTGTCTCCATCTGTTTCTGCTGTTACATTAAAGTTGGTAAAACTTCCGGTAACGTTAGAAATCATCATGTGTTTAATTTTGAAATTAATTTCGCTGTGTGTTGGGTCTAATGCCCATTTAGTTGTACTCATGTTTTTATTTTTTTAGTTGTTTATATTTTTTATGTTCCCGCCCTTCAATTCCGCTCAAGGTAACTACTGATATCTATCGGGACGAACTGACAAAGAAATTTAATTATGCTGTCATAGGAACTTCCATAATTAAGAACTCAGAATCAGTGTTTGCTTTGATATTGATTTTGTCTGTATCCCAAATCCCAAAACCATCACGGGTTTCTACAGACTGCCCGTTTACCTCCAAATTACCAGATAAGTTAAAAATGTAAACACCGTTTCCTTTTCCTTTAATAACATAATCAGTAGCAATACCTTTATCAAATTTACCTAAGTGAAACCATGCATTTTGATGAATCCAAACACCTTCATCATCAGCATTAGGAGATAAAATTTGTTGTAGTTTATTATGCCTATCTTCTAACTTTAATGTTATTTGATCATAACGGGGAGTCACATTTTTTTTGTTTGGGAATACCCAAATTTGTAAAAACTTAACAGATTTATCTTTGTTTTTGTTGTATTCACTATGTTGTATACCTGTTCCCGCACTCATCACTTGGATATCACCATTTTTAATAACAGTAGTATTTCCCATGCTATCTTTATGTTCTAAATCGCCTTCTAATGGAATGCTGATAATTTCCATATTATCATGAGGGTGAGTTCCAAATCCCATTCCCGCAGCCACTGTATCATCGTTTAAAACGCGTAATACGCCGAAGTGCATTCTTTCTGGGTTATAATAGTTTGCAAAACTAAAAGTGTGTTTACTGTGCAACCATCCGTGGTTAGCATCTCCACGAGATTCTGATTTGTGCAAAATTGTATTTTTCATAATGTTTGATGTTGTGTTTGGTAAATGATTAAATCCTATAACTTCTAATTCTTTTAATTCGTCAATGTCGTTTTTAAGAACATTGCCTAAAGTTGCTGAGGCCACAAACATTCCTGTGCCAAGTAAGCCCTTCTTTAAAAATTCTTTTCTGTCCATAATGATTCGTTTTGATGAATCAAAGGTACGTCTGTTGAGAACAGAAAATACTTAACCTAGATTAAGAAATGATTTTATTTTGTGCGAGCTTGTTTTGCTCTAAGTTTACTTAAAAACTCAGGAGTAACGCCAATATAAGCTGCAATTTGCTTTTGAGGGATATCGTTAATGAGTTGAGGATAGGTTTTGCAAAACTTCATATAACGTTCCTGAGCGGTTAAACTTAAATTATCATTTAGGCGTTGTTGGTAAGCTACTAAAGACTTTTCGATAATAATTCTGAAGAAACGTTCAAGTTTTGGAACCTTTTCGTACATTTTATCCTGATTGGTTTTTGAAATTAAAGCTACCTCCGTATCCACCATGGCTTCTATATTTAAGTTGCCGGGCTTTTGTGATAATAAGCTGTACATATCAGCAATCCACCAATCTTTAGGAGCAAAACTTAGTACGTGTTCAAAGCCATTACTATCAATTGTATAACCTCTTAAACAGCCATTTAAAACAAAAGCTGATTGTTTGGATATTTCGCCTTGTTGAATTAAAAACTCTTTAGATTTAAAGACTTTATATTCAAACAAAGTTTTTAAATACTTCTCTTCGGCTTTAGTAAGCGAAATATGTTTTGCAAAATTGTTGAATAGTAATGAGTCATCCATTTTATAATGTACTTACTCAAATATAATTATTTGTTGTGATATATGACTGATGAAAAAGATGCATTGTTATTATAGAAAAGAAGTATTTACGCTTATTGCGCATTCCAACCACCATCTACAGGCAATGCTGTTCCGGTCATTGTTTTTGCAACATCTGACGCTAAAAATACAGCCAATTGCCCAAGCTCCTCTAAGCTTACAAACTCTTTTACGGCTTGTTTATATAACATTACCTTATTTACAACATCTGCTTCACTCATATTATGTGCTTTAGCTTGATCAGCAATTTGTTTTTCTACTAGTGGTGTTTTCACATAACCAGGACAAATAGCATTGGCAGTAATATTAAAAGGAGCCCCTTCTAAAGCAATGGTTTTTGTGAAACCAACAATGCCATGTTTACTTGCTACATAAGCACTTTTAAATTCAGAAGCCACTAAGCCATGCGCCGATGCGATATTAATGATACGACCAAATTTACGTTCTTTCATGCCTTTCCATACAGCTTTGGTTAGATGAAAAGCAGATGTTAAGTTAATACCAATAATGGCATTCCATTTATCTTCCGGGAAATCTTCAATAGGAGATACGTGTTGTATACCGGCATTATTGACTAAAACATCAATTTTGCCAAATTTAGCAACAGCATCCTCAACCATTTTTCTTAATTCGGTAGGTTGCAACATGTTTGCATTGCTATAC
>JAEUTR010000192.1 GCA_016787365.1 Bacteroidia bacterium | reverse complement strand
GAATCAGGAAAATTACCCGAAGTACTGATTGAATTAGGAAAATTTTATACAAGCGCCATTAAATTGCGCCGTCAGGTTATCAGTACACTCACCTACCCTGTAGTGGTTTTAACCATGAGCGTGTTAATTGTGCAGTTTATGCTATCCTTTGTAGTACCTATGTTTACCGATATCTTTAAACATACGGGAGCCGAGCTGCCTGTCACCACACAATTGCTTATTAAAATCAGTGCAAAATCCGGACTCATATTTTACAGCCTATTAATATTGGTAATTGCCGGATTTATATTTCATAAAACACAGCAGCATAAAATATGGTTCAGGAAATATACCTCTTACCTATTACTTCGTGTTCCGGTAGTAAATGAACTTATTAAAAAAATATACCTGGCACGCTTTTGTCAATCCATGAAATTATTGTTAGGCTCAAAAGTATTATTAATTGATGCTTTGGATTTAGTAAAAAACATGATTGGCTACTACCCTATTGAATTTGCCTTAGATACCGTAATTAAAGATGTTTATTCAGGAAAACAATTACACGAAAGCTTAGCCGAACATACCATTTTCCCAAAAAAATTAGTTTCCCTGATTAAAGTATCTGAAGAAGTAAATGCACCCGAATTAATTTTTGAAAAATTAAATCAGCAGTATGCCGAAGAAATTGAACACCAACAATTAGTGATAGGCAAAATTATTGAACCCTTGTTTTTGGTAATACTAGGTGGCTTGGTTGGCTTTATTTTAGTATCCATGTACACGCCATTATTTAAAATGAGTTCAGGTATTGAAGGAATGTAAATAACGGTTATATGCGCATTACAAAAAAAACAAAATATATAATACAGGAACAATTTTTTGAATTATTTAAAAAATTTATTTCCGATTCAGCTAAAGGCAAACGTTTAAAAGCCGATGGCAAGCGCATTAAAGCAACATCTGTTGAAATACATATCTACACACAAAACCTGTTGCTCGAATTTTTGCAAACATCTCAGTTTGAACTAAAGTTATATATAGCAGCCAACCTTACAGCCAAAGAAACCGAACAGGCAAAAAAATATTATAAAAAATTTTATACTGAGTTTACCAACTTTTTGTATAAGGATAAAGATTTGTTTGATAATTACGTGGGCATTATCATTAAAGGCATTCGCACATTTTTTAATTATTTAAATACCGAACTGAATTTAAATGTAGGAGATTTTCATAAAAAATTTTATACCCATACCGAAGAAGTTCCTATTGTTGTACTAACACCCGAACAATTAAATTACCTGATTTATGATAAGGAACTGGAAAGCAAAATACCTGCACACCTTATAAAAGTAAAAGACATTTTTATTTTTGGTTGTACGGTTGCTTTACGTTTTTCGGACCTCATGAAAATTAAACCCGAAAACATTTTATTTTATAACAATGCCTATTACTTAAAAGTAACCTCCATTAAAACCAATACCAACACTACCATTAAGCTGCCCGATTACGCCGTTGACATTTTAAAAAAATACCACAAAAAGCACAAAACAGCTTTACCGCCGCACAGTAATGCCTGGCTAAACAAATGCTTAAAGGAACTGGCTAAATATTTAAATTTTA
>JAEUTR010000141.1 GCA_016787365.1 Bacteroidia bacterium | reverse complement strand
CAATCATCATAAAAGTGAAGCTGGTGAAGGATGGCTTGTGCTGCTGACCGATGAAGGTCTAAAAGAGATAAAAGCTCTAAACTACAACATGGAAATAAATAAAATACTTAAACGCATTAAAGGGGCTGAGGATGTGGGACCTAGTAGAATAATTAGAAATGTTATTAAGGTTAAACATTAAGTCCTTTCTTTCAGATGAATAATTAATATCATTAACATCAGTGCGATATGAAATAAAACTGTTTAGTGGTTGGAATAAGTATAATAGTATGAAATAATTTAATGCTTTATAAATCAATTTTCATTTGAGTTTGCGACTCATTTTTCTTTTCTCGAATTCCTTTTTCAACAACTTTTTTCGCTTGTTCTTTGCTAAAGCCTCTAGCTTTTCCAAGTAAATTAATCATTTGTAGTTCAAGATCAGGTAACAATTCGCTTCCTTCTGGTCGCATCATATAATTTATAAGTATTTTAAAAAAATATAATTCGGCAAAATATTTATTGTCTAAATATTTAATCGCAAGATTCGTATAATGAGGATAATCTTTTAGTTTGAGATCAGCATAAACAAAATTAGTAAGAAAATGCTCGTATTCATTTCTTTGCTTTTTCTTGTTATCGAGTATATATCTATTTAGTTTTTTCTCTAGTGGAACTTGTAAAAATTCAGTCCCTATCCAATTAAGTAGCATTAATTGATTTATCATGGGCGCTAATGAAATCAACATTTCAGGGGGAATCGGAAATTCATTTTCATTATTTTCCTTAAAATGCTGAACCATTACTGATTGCAGATAAACACCATATTTTGCAGTTTTTTGAATGATGGTATCTAAAGTTTCATTAATTAATTCAGGATCTTGAATATTTTCAGCGTTTTTTAGAACTCTTGCCGTTAATTCAAGTGCTAATGGGAAATGTGTTTTATAATTATATTTTTGTTTTACTTTTATACTATCATCGACAGGTAACATCGACATTTGATTGTCTAATACTTCATCTATTTCTGCATCAGTTAATTTGTTTTTTTTGATTTCAGGATGAAATTTATTTGGATCTACACTGTTAAGTATGAATGATTTTTTAGGAAAATATTTATCTGTATCATCTTCTATAAAAGTATCTAGTTCACTAAAACTTTTGATCAAAAGATTTTTAGCAAATACTAAAGTAGTTTTATCATTTTGATGCCTGCCTGAATAGTAATCCAATTCATCGATAAAGGAGAGAACATCTTTTTCAGAAAAAACTATATCGCGAAATTCTTTGTTGGTTTCTATATTTAAGGATAAGAAAAATTGAAAAAAAGATTCGAATCGAAAACTAATTTTATCATTAAAAGTATCAATTTTAAAAATCCCTTTATCGTAAAACAATTTGTAAGCGTCATTTGGGTCATTACCTCGTTGGTTTTTTTTGAAATATTCGGAAATGACATCGATAATTTCGTCTTTATTTAAGGAGTAATTCTCTAATTCACTTCCGCCTTGATACATTGCATATGCAATCTCTGACAATATTTCTTTTTTACGATCAAAATTAAAAGATCCTGACTTGGCTTCTTCTGTTACCAACCCCTCTAGGATAAATTGTAAAAATTTGTTCAATAAATAATTTTTATTTATAGGTTTGAATCCTTCTTGTTTTTCAATTATCCAAAGGAATAATGAAATTGAAAAAAAAGTTCTTGGAATACGAAGAATTTCAAAAACTTTAATTAATTTTTCAATATTTTCTCTGTGCCACTCTTTATCTTTTGTATTAAACCATTTTGTAACTAAATCTTTAAATTCAGTAACACCAACGAGTCCAATAAAAACTGGTTTTAAATGAAACTTTGAAATTATGGAATTTTCATTTTGAATCAGTTCGTCAAAATTTTCTGATGTAGCGGCAATTACTTTATTAGTTGGGTATGTAGTAATGAAATAATTAAGATGATTTTTGGCATATTTGTATTTTTCACTTTCAACAATATTGTCTAGTAATAATAGAATTTGCCCATTTTTTACTAGCTCTTCAACACGTTCTTTTGTTTCATTTAGATATCTTCTTATAGCGACTAAAACTTCATCTTTGTCAAGTGTTTTATAATCTATGACTATTGGTATTCTTTTGAATAAGTTAAATTGATTTGAACATTCAATACTAATTTTATTTAATAAGGTAGATTTCCCCGATTCTTTACTGCCAAATAGTAAAACATTTTGTTTTTCAATAATTAATTCAGCTAATGTGTAGGCCTTTGATTCATCACCAGTACCCAAGGCAGTGGGTTTTTCAGTAAGTTTTGGAAGTACAAATAAACTGTTAACATCTTTTGGGGCAATTGTATTTGTCTTAAAAATAACTAATGCATTGTTAAAATCGTCAATATGGCTATCATTAGTTTTGTTGGCTAATTCATAGAGCGCATAATGCTTTTTCTTGTCATTTCTTGCAACTAATTTATCTACGTACTTTCCATCAGGGGCTGAGTTTGTATCCTTATCAAATTCATATCTACTGTGAATATAAGTTCGAAAGTTACAGATTAAATCAAGAGAATTCGGGTCAATGTCAATAATATGATAACCGGGCTGATATTTTAATAAGTCTTCTCTTGGATTATTAAAAGCAGATTTTGCATTTAAAAATAATGCATTACCACTAACTCCGTGATTAAAGTTCAGATTAGATTTATGAGTATGCCCACAAATCACTAATTCAAAATTGAATTTTTGTAAAATGTTTTTGATTTCACCTCGTTCAGTTTCGTTAAAAAACTCTATAGGGTGATGAAACAAAACAATGTTTATATCTGTTTTATCTTTATCAAAAATATTTTTCGCATTAAATAATTGATTAATGCCGACAAAATGGTTTTCAACTTTTAATTCATTTGAACATCGCCAAGAATCATTCATTAATAGAAATCCAATTTTATGTGAACCATATTCTTGAATAAATATGGATTCATTATTTGAATAATGATAGTTTATAGTATCTTTATGATAATCACGTTCAAAATCTTTAAATTTTTGAATTCTCTTATTGGAAACTGTAAACCCTTTTTTATTATTTTCTATATGTTGATTTACACTTTCAATTGTTTTTAGTTTGCCTATTAGGCCCTCTTCGTATATTTCATCTATTTCATTTCTATCTATGTCATGATTGCCTGGGACAAATAAAACTTTGTCTTTGGGAATGTTTAGTTCACTTGAAATTGGGATTACGAACTCGTTGATGAAAATTTCATATGGGTTATCCACACCAAAAGAGATTCCGCCTTTATCGACTAAATCGCCAGTAATAAGTATCAAGTCAACTGGTTTAGTGTTGTGGAAATCCTTTAAATCTTTCTTTAAAGCTTCAATATAGAAATTCTTTAAATTGGTCAAATTATCTTTCGAAAGGTGTATGTCTGACAGCTGTATTAATCTCATTTTCTATAAGGGTTTACAAATTATATTGATGGTTTGAATTCTAAATTACTATAGTAAATGTACATTTTTTTGAAGATAATGTACTTGTTTTTGCATCCCGAATATATAGTTGTATTTTATCTCAGCTAACGATTAAATATTGTGTTTTCCTTTTTTAAATAAATTATAAGAGAGATTTCTCTATGAAAATTGAGAACCTAGCGAACTTTTAATCCGATATAATATTTGGATTTAAAGGTTTAAGTTCTTCACTCTTAATTTCCTTATATAACTTTCTTAACGAAGCAATATCTCTTAAAGGATAATCAAATCCCAAATTAGTATAGTAAATACCATCTTCTTTTATTACGATATCAATATTATCTCTGGTCATTACTTTGACGATAACACGATTGGCTACGTGCGGTTTTTCAGTAAAACCATATTCCTTTAATAAATCTTCACTTAATAATTTCATTCAATAATATTAAAGCCAAAAGTTAAGAATAATTGTATTAAAAAATAACTTCAGAACTTAAAAATACCCAGTAGGAGGTATTACAATAAATTCTTTAGTGATTAGCTTAGTAAGCATTGAAATAGCATCAGGAGAGATTTATTAAATTAAAATTTTAGTGCCAATTTTGAAAATTATTGCACACCATTATTGCACACCTTCGTTATTGGGCACAAAAAAGCCCCACATTTCTGTGAGGCTTTCTGTCGGTTATTGCCAAGTCTGGTAAGGACTTGGGCGGATGTACCCCAGACGGGACTTGAACCCGTACGTCCGCGAAGACACAGGATTTTAAGTCCTGCGTGTCTACCAATTCCACCACCGGGGCATTACTTTGGTATTTTTGTTTAAAAACAAACTCAAGAGTCAGTTTTCGAGCGAAAGACGGGTCTCGAACCCGCGACCTTAACCTTGGCAAGGTTACGCTCTACCAACTGAGCTACTTTCGCTTGTAATTTCATTTAAAAGAACAACCAATTTTATTAATCGGGAGTGCAAAGATATATGTTTTTTTGCTTTGACAAAATTTTTTTTCAAAAAAATTAAGCGCCTAGCATTCGCTTGATATCATTGAGTTTCATAAGTGCCTCTACGGGGGTTAAGGTATTAATATCGGTTTTTAGCAACTCATCTTTCACCGATTCTAAAACCGGGTCGTTTAGCTGGAAAAAACTCAATTGATAGTCACTTTTACTTTTGGTTTTAGCCGTCATGGTATCAATAGCAGCATCGGAACTCGTTACTTCTACTTCAGATAGCTCTAATTCGTGGTCTTTTTCCAGTTTCTTTAAAATATCGTTGGCTCTATCTACCACTTGTTTTGGCATACCTGCCATACGAGCCACATGAATACCAAAACTATGTTCGCTACCGCCTTCTTGAAGTTTACGTAAAAAGATAATTTTGTTATTGACTTCTTTAACCGATACATTAAAGTTTTTAATGCGATGGAAATAGGTTGTCATTTCGTTTAACTCATGATAGTGAGTGGCAAATAAGGTTTTAGCTCTATTTTTTGATTGTGAGTGAATGTATTCTGCAATGGCCCAAGCAATTGATATACCATCATAAGTGGAAGTTCCACGTCCAATTTCATCTAATAAAATTAAACTACGTTCACTTAAATTATTTAAGATACTTGCGGTTTCATTCATCTCCACCATAAAGGTTGATTCGCCGCTAGAGATATTATCGCTTGCACCTACACGCGTAAATATTTTATCAACTATTCCTATCTCTGCACTCTTAGCAGGTACATAACAGCCAATTTGAGCCATTAAGGTAATTAAGGCTACCTGACGTAATAAAGCAGATTTACCACTCATGTTAGGCCCGGTAATCATCATCACTTGTTGTGTGTCGTTATCTAAGTAAACGGAATTACTCACATAATCTGTTCCTATTGGTAATTGTTTTTCAATAACGGGATGACGGCCATCAATAATATTAATGGCAAATTCATTGGTTAGGGTAGGGCGTACATATTGATTGTCCTTAGCCAATTTCGCAAAAGATAACAAGCAATCTAATTTCGAAATTAATGCAGCATTTAATTGGATTGGAATGATATAATCAATTAAATCTCGTACTAAAGCTTCGTATAAAGTTTGTTCGAGTACAGCAATTTTATCTTCGGCTCCTAATATTTTTTCTTCGTAAATTTTTAGTTCAGGAGTAATATAACGCTCAGCAGTTGTTAAGGTTTGTTTTCGAATCCAATCATTAGGTACTTTATCTTTATGAACGTTAGTTACTTCTAAATAATAACCAAACACATTGTTGTAAGATACTTTTAAGGAAGTAATTCCTGTACGCTCCACTTCGCGTTGTTGTATTTGTAATAAGTAATCTTTTCCGCTAAATGCAATAGCGCGTAATTCATCTAATTCTTCATTTACACCTTTACTAATCACATTACCTTTGTTAAGTAATACAGGCGCTTCTTCGTTTAATTCATTTTGTAAACGATCGCGCATTAATAAACAAGGATTTAATTGCTCTGCTATTTTTTGTAAAGAATGATTTTCGCAAGCACTCGTTACACCTTTGATAGATTCAATTAAATTTAAAGCACGTTTTAATTGTACTAATTCACGCGGATTAATTTTTCCTGCCGCAACTTTTGAAATTAAACGCTCTAAATCACCAATCTCTTTAAATTGAGCGATTAAATTTGCTTGTAAACTGCTATGAACTCCAAAATATTCAACCACATCCAAACGTTCGTTGATGATATCTAATTGCTTTAAAGGTAACGCTAGCCAACGTTTCAATAAACGTGAGCCCATTGGTGTTACGGTTGTATCAATAATATCAATTAAACATTTGCCATTATCGTGACTGCTGCCAAACAATTCTAAATTACGAACCGTAAATCTATCTAGCCAAACGTATTGATCTTCTTCTACACGAGAAACTGCGGTAATATGTTGCAACTTATCGTGTTTGGTTTCACCTAAGTAGTGTAAAATTGCACCACAACTCATAATGGCTAAACTCAAATGTTCAATACCAAAACCTTTTAAGCTACTAGTGCCAAATTGTTTGGTTAAAGCTTCGTAGCCAAAGTCTTGTGTAAAAGCCCAATCATCTAATCCGAAAATATAAAAGCGATCGCCAATTAAGTTAGTTAATGTTTGACGCTTATTTTTCTCAAACAAAATTTCATTCGGCTTAAAACTCTGAATTAATTTTTCAATATATGTAAATGAACCTTCGGCTACTAAAAATTCTCCGGTTGATACATCTAAAAATGATACACCTGCGCGTTCTTTATCTAAATGAATACTTGCTAAAAAATTATTACTACGATGTTCTAATACTTTATCATTAAAACTTACGCCAGGAGTTACTAATTCGGTAACACCACGCTTTACAATGCTCTTGGTTAGTTTTGGGTCTTCTAACTGGTCGCAAATAGCTACACGATAACCTGCACGAACCAATTTCGGTAAATAGGTGTCCACACTATGATGTGGAAAGCCAGCTAACTCAATATGAGAAGCGGAGCCATTTGCACGTTTGGTTAAGGTAATACCTAAAATTTGAGAAGCCTTAATAGCATCTTCACCAAAGGTTTCATAAAAATCGCCCACACGAAACAATAAAATAGCGTCGGGATATTTTCCTTTCACTTCATTATATTGTTTCATTAAAGGTGTTTCTTTTACTTCTGTTGTCTTAGCCATAGAGGTTTAAAGATACAATATCAGGGCTCTACGGAATGATTTAATTTTTAACAGAATACTGAGGATTGTTAACATTTATAATAATTGGAGCGCGGATAAAACGGATTGAACTGATTTTTAAAGCGGATTTATTTAATAAGAATTTTTACTTTTTATTCGTATTTATTAGTTTCATCAGTGTTATCCGTGTTTCATTTTTTAGCATCTTTAACCCAATGCAAAAAGAACAACTCATACAAGCATGTAGTAATTATTTAAAAGACAAAATAAATTCTATTAATATAATCATCAACGAAGTAACAGAATCATCCAATTTGGAAAGTAAAAGTTCAGCGGGAGACAAACACGAAACATCCAAAGCGATGATGCAATTGGAAATTGAAAAATTAGGAACTCAATTAAAAGAAGCCGAATTGCAATTAGCAGAGTTTGAAAAAATAAATTTCAATAAAATGTTTCAAACGATAGAGCAGGGGAGTTTAGTAGAAACTAATAAAGGTTATTTTTTAATAGCGAGTTCTATTGGAAAAATTACAGTTAATGATAAAACCGTTTTTGTGATTTCTAGTAAATCTCCTTTGGCAATTGCTTTTGCTGGGAGGAAACAAAAAGATATTTTGAGCTTTAATGGAGTTGAGTATATGATTATATCTTTAAATTAAACCTTATTTAGAAACTTTACTAGCCTTCTTTTCCTTCTTCTTTTTTGCTGAAGTATTTTTTGAAGTTATATGTGAAGGTTAACATATAAAAACGATTTAAAACATTGGTTTGCAAATCCTGTATATAACTATCGGTATTAGTACGTGATACACTATTGTTTTGGTTTAATAAGTCATATGCGGTTAAACGCAATTCGGCTTGTTTATTTTTTAAGAATTTGTAACCGATAGCAGCATTCCATAAAGAGATAGACTGATTAAATGCACTTGTTAATCCTGAGTAGTAACTGTTTGTATATTCACTTTGTAATATTAATCCTTTCCATGGATTTACTGTTATTTTTAATCTTGATATTTGGGAAAGATAATTGGTATTAGACGATGTTTGTAAAGTATTATTAATATTGCTGTATGAAGAATTTGAAGAAAGTGTAAAATCAAATTTTTCGCTGATATTACTACTAAAAACAAGTCCTAAGGAACCGGTTGCCGTTTTTGCATAATTAATATCTGAATTAATTAAGCCTGGAATATTGTTATAGTTTCCTGATAGATTTACACTTAAATTGGTTTTTATTTTTTTAATAGGAAATGTATAATTAATAAAGGAACGTAAAGAATAATAGCCATCTAAATTAACCGGTCTTATAATCTGAGATCCTTTTTGCAAAGAAATTGCATTATAAACTATGGTGTCTTGATTGGCTATTAAGGTACTGTTACCAATATAGTTATTAGAATAATTACCACCTATTAACGCAAAAAAAGAAGTAGCTTTTACTGTATTTACGGACGAATACCTCATGAATAAATTTTGTTGAAAATCTTGTTTCAAATCGGGATTACCGGTACTTAGTTGTAAGGAGTTGCTGTTGTTTATCACATCCTGCAATTGATCAATACTTGGTGCATTGTTACTGGTGCGATAATTAAAACGCAGATTTTTTTTAGCTGTAAATTTATACTGTAGCTGTGCCGATGGTAATATCGATTCAAATATTTTACTTACTTGATAACTACTTGGAATTTCCTGCTGTTTGGATAATTGAGCCCATTGATAAGCTGCATTTAATGAAAAATTAAATTTTTCTTTTTGCATACGGTATCCTACGCTTCCTGATTGGGACTGATATTGATTTTTAAATACGTTAGTTAATGAGCTATCTATATCCGAATAAGAGTCATTTCTATAATCTTTGTTATATGTTTTTTTTGAAGAGTAATTATCTGTGTAATTGGCTGAGTAATTAAATAATAAAAAACTGTATTGATTCAGAGGTTCTGTATAAGAAACAGTACTATTAATACTTTTTCCGTTTTTTAAAATAGCAGATTGCTGATTAATAGTATCACCAGAATAAATGGTATCTCTGTAGTAGTTGTTTAACGAATAAAGTGAGTTATCTCCGGTATTATTTGTAATACTAGGTGTAGTATTAATGGAAAATGTTCTCCCTTTTTTTGCAAATGCATGTTTATATAAGATAGGAGCAGAAACCGAATACCCGAACAAAGAAGAAGATGTATTATTTTGGGAATTACTTATAGTTAAAAGTTCCTTGGTATTTTGCCCCAATAACTTTTTAGAACCTGAATTATTTTGAAATGATAATCGTGGCTGAATGGTGATTGTATTTTGAGAATCTATTTTTGTTTCGATTTTAAAATTTAACCGATTATTGATATTGTTACTGCTGGAATTATTATTTTCGTTGTATATCAATCCACTGTTAGAACCCAAAATGTATTGTTGTAGTAAAGAAGATTTGGAATCATTTTGAGACCAGTTGAAAAAATAACTTGCACTAACATCTGTTTTTTTGCCCCATTTATCTGCATAGTTTAATCCTAATAAAGAGGTTGTATTAATTCCATTTTGTGCATTTACCTGAAAATTATCACTTGCGGGTGCACCACCTTGTCCGCCACCTCTTCTTCCTCCACGTCCGCCTCCGGAACTTCCCATGGCTCCTACCAAATCTTCGGATGAAAAATTTTGCTCATTAATATTATTAGATTGTGCTAAAATAGTAATACGTCTGTCGCCCTTAAAAATATTTACTGTAGCGCCACCTTTGTATTTATTTTCATAACCGTAACCTCCATATACTTTTCCGAATATCCCATTTTTAAACTGTGGTTTAGTAGTAATATTTATAGTTTTGGATGTGTTACCATCATCAAATCCGGTAAATTGTGCCTGATCACTTTTTTTATCAAATACCTGAACTTTATCAATCACTTCGGCAGGTAAATTTTTTAAAACAGCACTGGCATCATCTCCAAAAAAAGGTTTGCCATCTACTAAAACTTGTTTTACATCTTCGCCCTGTGCTTGTACTTTTCCGTCAACCACTGTAATACCTGGCATCTTCGTTACTAAATCTTCGGCATTTGCATCCTTATTTACTTTGTAGGCTTTGGAGCTAAAACTAGTCGTGTCTCCGTTTTGTGTTGCTAAGGCTTGTTGCGCTTCAACAGTTACTTCTTTTAAATTGGTTAAGTTTTGTTTTAGTGCAATGGTTGGGATAACTAAATCTTGATTAGTAATTTGAATAGACTTAAAAATTGGTTTATACCCCAAAGAAAGTATTTTAAGAATGTAATTATTGGCATGGATGTTTTCTAATTTAAACTGACCTTCGATATCAGTTGTAGTTCCTTTAATAAAAGATGAATCAGATTTTAAAAGAATTACAGAAGACCCAATAGATACTTGTTTGGTTTCGTCGATTAGTTTTCCAATAACAGAAAATGTTTGAGCTCGTGAAAATGAAAACAAACAAATGCAAAATATAATATATAGGTATTTTGAACGCATGTATGTTTTAAATATACAATTTAACAAGGATTTAGAAGTGTTTAAATAAGTTAAAAACGGTGAAGTGTGATTTGTTGAGGTAAAAAAAATGCCCACAAAATTGTGAGCATTTTAGTATTATATTTCTGTCAGTTCGAGCGTAGTCGAGAACATTATAAGCATCTCGACTTCGCTCGATGTGACAAACTTAAATTGCTATTAAGCTAAAGCAGCTTTAATAAAGCTTACAAATAAAGGATGAGGATTTTCTACAGTACTTTTATATTCTGGGTGAAATTGAACACCAATAAAGAAAGGATGTGTAGGAATCTCAACTATTTCAGCTAATTCAGCAGTTGGATTTAATCCTGATAATACCATTCCTGCATCTTTATACAATTTTGTGTATTCGTTGTTAAACTCATAACGGTGACGGTGACGCTCATTGATATCTGTTTTGCCATAAATTTTATGAGCTAATGTTCCTTCAACAATACGACAAGGATAAGAACCTAAACGCATCGTGCCACCCATGTGCGAAATATTTTTTTGAGCCTCTAATAAATCAATCACTGGTGCACTTGTTGCAGGATTCATTTCTCTACTATGCGCATCTTTTAGCCCTAATACGTGGCGAGCAAATTCAATCACAGCACATTGCATTCCTAAACAAATTCCAAAAAATGGCACATTGTTTTCGCGCGCATATTTAATAGCAGAAATTTTTCCTTCAATACCACGATTCCCAAAACCTGGTGCGACTAAAATTCCTTTTAATCCTTTTAATTTTTCAGAAACGTTTTCATCTGTTAAACTTTCGCTGTGAATCCATTCTACATTTACCTTGCAATCATTAACAGCACCTGCATGAATAAAAGCTTCAGCTATTGATTTGTATGAATCTTTTAATTCAACGTATTTTCCAACTAAGCCAATGGTTACAGTTTTAGTAGGGTTATGGAATTTATTTAAAAATAATTTCCATTTATCTAATTTAATTTCGCTAGGCGTATTAACATTTAATTTTTTTAATACAATCTCATCTAATTTTTCTTTTTCCATTAATAATGGAACTTCATAAATAGTCGAGGCATCTAACGCTTCAATTACAGCATCGGGAGAAACATTACAGAATAAAGCAATTTTTCTTCTGATATCATTACTGATAGCATGTTCCGAACGACATACTAAAATATCTGGTTGAACTCCGTACTCTAATAATAATTTAACTGAGTGTTGTGTTGGTTTTGTTTTTAATTCGCCAGAGGTTGCTAAATAAGGTAAAAGCGTTAAATGAATAACGGTACAATCATCTCCTAATTCCCATTTCAACTGACGAACTGCTTCGATGTATGGCAAAGATTCAATATCGCCTACAGTTCCACCAATTTCTGTAATCACAAATTGATACTGCCCCGTTTTACCTAAAATTTTAATTCTGTTTTTAATTTCGTCTGTAATGTGAGGAATAACCTGAACTGTTTTTCCTAAAAATTCACCTTTACGCTCTTTATCAATCACTGATTGATAAATACGACCAGTAGTCACATTATTTGCTTGAGAAGTAGCAACGTTTAAAAAACGTTCATAATGACCTAAATCTAAGTCAGTTTCTGCACCATCATCTGTTACATAGCATTCGCCATGTTCGTATGGGTTTAATGTTCCTGGATCGATATTGATATATGGATCTAATTTTTGAATAGTTACAGTATACCCACGAGCCTGTAATAATTTGGCTAGAGATGCTGCTATAATTCCTTTTCCGAGAGAAGATGTTACACCGCCGGTAACAAAGATATATTTAGTGTTGATTGACATACAGTTTTTTGTAAACTGTACGTAAAGGTATGCTTTTTTTTCGGAATAGATTTGAGCTTTTTTCACTATTTTTAAAACAAGTTATTATAGTTTCTTAAAAACTGATAAATTGCTTTAAAAGAGCGATAATATTGAGGCTTAGCTAGTCAGAAAATTACTTTAGTTTATCCAATTCATCATCCGTAAAATGTTTTTTTGATTTCTCTTTTGAAAACTTATCGGTATTATAATCATTTGACTTATTTTTCGGGATGGATAAACTCGTCCACTCTGATTTTTTGAGGATTTTGGCATAAAACACCATTTGCCCAACATGATATGGGTAATGCGCTAATTGACGGTTAATGGCTTCTAAAACGGAATGTCCTTCATTTCTGATATATATTATCTTGTCTAAATCTTCAGGTTTTAAACTATTTAATGTATTAAATAAGCATTCCCATCCTTGATTCCATTGTTTTAAGACTTCTAATTTTTTTTCTGTCACACTGAGCGGAGTTGAAGCGTCATCACTAAACTCTCCATCCCTGTTGCGCCATTTCTTTTCTCCATCAGTAGTCAAAAAATCTGTCCAGCGCGATAGCATATTACCATGTAGATGTTTGACGATGGTTGCTATACTATTTGTATCATCATTTAACGATATAAATAATTGTTCAGGTTCCAATTGGT
>JAEUTR010000135.1 GCA_016787365.1 Bacteroidia bacterium | reverse complement strand
AAATCATCCAACGGGGATTTTGTTTAACGTACTCCACAATTAATGGCGTAATTTCATTTCGCTTACTCCATTCGGGTTGTAAGTATAAAAAGCAATCTTTTCCTACTTTAGCAGCCTGTTCTTCGGCCCAAATAAAATCATGCTTATTGAATACAATAATTTTTAATTCATGTGCGGCGCTATAGTTTTCTTCTTTTGGCAACATCGTTTTTTTAGGCGATAAACAAATCCAATCCCAATCACCACTTAATGGGTATGCTCCCGAAGTTTCTATATAAGTTTGGATATTATGTTGTTTTAAAAGCAGTGTTAAGTAAACCAAATTATAAATCAATGGTTCTCCGCCGGTAACAACTACTGCAGGAGTTTTGCTTTCTAAAACATGTTCTAAAATGGTTTCAGTAGAAGTTAACGGATGTAAACTAGCGTCCCAACTTTCTTTCACGTCGCACCAATGACAACCAACGTCACAGCCTCCAATTCGAATAAAGTAAGCAGCTTTACCGGTATTAAATCCTTCGCCTTGAATGGTATAAAATTCTTCCATTAAGGGAAGTAATTTTCCGTCATTCAATAAATTTTCTTGTTCAGGATTTAATCCGCTTAGTTTATAGCTCATTTACATTTAAGATTTTAGAAATTTGATTTAAGATTTTTTGTTCTTAAATCTAAAATCTTATGCCTCACTTATTAAAGACTCCAGTATGTTAAACCTTTAAATTTGTTTTTATACATACCCTTAATATCAACCACTACACCTTTAGTAGAAAGAATTGATTTAAAGAATTTCTCATCTAAAGCTTTATATTCCTGATGATTTACTGCTACAATAACACCATCATAACCTTTTGCTAATTTGTTTAGCCCAAAACCATATTCATGTTTTAATTCATTTGAATCAGCATGTGGGTCTACAATTTCAACTTTAACGCCAAATGATTTTAACTCTTTAACGATATCTGCTACTTTGCTATTACGAATGTCACTTACATCTTCTTTAAATGTAGCGCCCATAATTAATACTTTTGATTTACTGATATTTTTTCCGGCAGCAATAATTTTCTTAACGCATGTTTTTGCTACATAAAAACCCATACTGTCATTTACATAACGTCCGCTGTTAATAACTCTAGCATGATAACCTAAAGATTCTGCTTTGTATGTTAAATAATATGGGTCAACACCTATACAGTGACCGCCAACTAAGCCTGGGAAAAATTTCAAGAAATTCCATTTTGTTCCAGCTGCTTCTAATACATCATATGTATTAATATTCATTTTATTGAAGATGATGGATAACTCATTCATCAAAGCAATATTTACGTCACGCTGAGTATTTTCAATAATTTTAGCAGCTTCAGCTACTTTAATACTTGATGCACGATGAGTGCCTGGTTCAACTATAATCTCGTAAGTTTTAGCAATTTCTTCTAAACTTTCTTTATCACAACCGGAAACAATTTTTAAAATTTTTGTAATGGTATGTTCTTTATCACCCGGATTAATACGCTCAGGAGAGTAACCAACTTTAAAATCTTTTACGAATTTTAATTTCGATTCACGTTCTAAAACAGGAATACAATCATCTTCGGTACAACCAGGATATACAGTTGATTCATAAACAACATAATCGCCTTTTTTAAGAACTTTTCCTACAGTTGTCGAAGCTCCTATTAAAGGTTTTAAGTCAGGTAAATTATGTTCATCAATTGGAGTAGGTACTGCAATAATAAAGAATTTTGCTTTCTTTAAATCTTCTAATTTATGAGTAAATGTAATATCGGAATTAGCAAAATCTTTTTTAGTTAATTCATTACTAGGGTCAATACCTTTATTCATCATATCAACGCGTTTAGCATTAATATCAAACCCAATTACTTTTACTTTTTTTGCGAATGCCAAAGCAATAGGTAAACCAACATATCCCAAACCAATTACTGCTATTGTTGCTTTTTTGTCAACGATGTCTTTATAAATTCCCATACTATTTATTTTTAATTTCTTATTTGTTTTTTATAACTGATTCGGGGCGTAATGCATATATACGCTCAATAATATCAACTACTTTTAATCCTTCAAGAGCATTTGTAGTAATCTTAGTTTTACCGGTAATTGTATCTACCACATTTTCAATCACATTATGATGATTATTTGCAGATCCTTTGTAAGCGCCATAATCGTTAGCAGGATTAGTTTCGGCTAAAGTTGGCATCACATAATCTTTAATGTTGCATACATCTACTTGATCCATGTATTGCCCGCCAACTTTTATACTTCCCTTGCTTCCAACAATAGTTAAAGATGATTCTAAATTTTTGTCCCAAACTGCAGTAGAGTAGTTAATGCTTCCCATGCCGCCATTTACAAAATCAAAACTTACAAAGCCACTATCTTCAAAAGCAGTAGAATTTTGATGATTAAAATCGGCGAATTTTGCCTGAATATTTTTAATATCACCAAACAACCAATACATAATATCAATCCAATGGGAGAATTGAGTGAATAAAGTCCCTCCATCTAAATCCTGTGTGCCTTTCCAACCGCCTGCTTTATAATAACGTTCATCACGATTCCAGTAGCAATTTAATTGAACCATATACACATCACCAATTGTTTTTGATTCTACTACTTCTTTTAACCAAATACTTGGGGGAGAATAACGGTTTTGCATCACGCAAAAAACGGTTTTACTTTGATCTAAGGCTTTGTAAATAATTTTTTCACAATCCGCTTTACTTAAAGCCATAGGTTTTTCTACAACAACATGTTTATTAGCTTCTAAAGCTTTTAATGCATGTTGAGCATGTAAACCGTTTGGAGTACAAACGTTAATCACATCAATTTCAGGATGATTATTTAATAAATCATCAATAGATGAATAAAATTTTTCTTTTAAGTCGTTTAATCCTAAAATATCCTTAGGAGCAGCATCGCAAACAGCTACAAGTTCACAATTAGGATTACGACGTACCATTTCGGCGTGACGTTTACCTATGTGTCCTTGACCTATAACTCCAAATTTTATCTTAGTCATATTATGAAATTCTTTTTACGATATTGTTTTCTAATTGATAAACCTGACCACTTTCTTTGCAAGTTGCTTTTCCTGTTGAATCAAATTCTAATCTGTGGCCAAATTCACTCATCCATCCTATTTGACGGGATGGATTTCCAACTACCAATGCATAAGCAGGGATAGTTTTAGTAACAACGGTACCTGCTCCAATAAAAGCATATTCGCCTATATCGTGGCCGCAAACAATAGTTGCATTGGCTCCAATACTGGCACCTTTGCCTACATGTGTTTTTGAATATTCGGATTTACGATTGATAGCACTTCGAGGATTAATAACATTAGTAAATACCATTGAAGGACCTAAAAAAACATCGTCATCACATGTTACACCTGTATAAAGTGATACATTATTTTGAACTTTTACATTTTTTCCAAGAACAACTTCTGGCAGAATTACCACATTTTGGCCTATATTACAATTTTCACCCAAAGTACAATTAGGCATTATATGACTAAAGTGCCATATTTTTGTGCCTTTTCCGATATTACAACCTTCGTCGATAATAGCAGAAGGGTGAGCAAAATAAGAGTTTTTCATAACAGTTTTGAACTCACAAACTTAATAAATAATGCCGAATTAGAGCAAATTTTATGAGGTTTAAATAAAAAAAGATAACATTGTCTAAAATTACCTGAAAATTGAGCTTTAGATTAAATATCAAATACTATCTGGTACACAGTTTGGGTTTTACAAATAAAGAAGCCATTAGAGCTATAGAAAACCGTAAGCTAAAAGTAAATGGGAACATTGTTGCCGAAAACATCGAATTTAATGAAACCTGGGAAATATATTATGAAGATAATTTATTAAAACCGGGTACGCCATTTACTTACATTGCTCTGTATAAACCCAAAGGAATAGAAACCACTAATAATAAGGAAATTGACAATAATTTAACAACAGTTTTTCCGTTTGATAAACATTTGGGATATGCCGGAAGATTGGATAAGGAATCGGAAGGTTTGTTGATATTGTCAAATGACGGAAAATATATTCAAAGTTTGTCTAGCCCCACAAAAGAAAAAGAAAAGGAATATGTAGTAACAGTTAATAAACCTATTACAAAAACATTTATTGATCAAATGGGAGCAGGAGTAGATATTATGATTTGTAAAACCAAGCCTTGTATAATTGAACAATTATCAGAATTTGAGTTTAAAATTATTTTAACCGAGGGAAAAAATCGGCAAATACGCCGCATGTGTAAAGCTTTAGGATATCTGGTTTCCCGTTTAATAAGAGTAAGGATAGATGAAATTTTATTGGGTGATTTAAAACCTGGTGAATATAGAGAGTATACATTAATTAAATAAAAAAACGCTCCACATTTTGTGGAGCGTTTTTTTATTTAGATATTGAAGAAATCAATATTATTTTTGAACCATTAACTTTTGAGTTCCCTGAGTATTTTTACCCATTACTTTAATTGAATACATTCCTGCACTTAAATCAGAAATATTAACTGCTTCATTATACATTCCTGGTTGTAAATTACTCATTGAAACTGTTTTTACAATTTGGCCTAGGGCGTTAGAAATTTCAACAGTGTATGATTCTGATTTTGTTAAAACAAAATGTAAACTTACTTGGTCATTTGCAGGATTTGGGTATGCTTTGAAAATAATATCATTTAATTTATTTTCTTTAACTCCAATTGCAATATTTGATAACGTAGTAATTCTTGTTTGTGTTTGATCAATATTTGCTAATGGTGCTGAAACATAAGTATAACTAACCGAAAAAACTGGAAATTTAGAGGAACTATGATAGTAGTTATACGTTGTTTGGTCTAAAGTTCCTGTTACAAAGCCAGAAAGTACATCAAAATCTATATGTTGATTTGACTTTAATCTAATACAATTTGCAAAGCTTGAAATACCATTAAGATCTAATGTACCTGTACCGTCAGCAACTGTATTAATGCTTCCGGTAAATGTTCCAGAAAATCCAGCTACAGAAATATCTCCAGATACAGCGTCTGTATTGTTATATCCATAACTCATATTATATTGAGCAAGAATTGCTGAGCTTGAACTATAGTTTACATTAGCTGTCATTCCG
>JAEUTR010000112.1 GCA_016787365.1 Bacteroidia bacterium | reverse complement strand
AAGAGGATGAAAAGAATATAACGTATCATAAAATTGATATTGATTTATACTGTATAACGTAAAATATACAAAAATGGTACAAATTCGATAAAATCTATCCTTTTGTAAATCAATTTTTTATATAATAAATGCAAAAAACGTTATAACTAGCAGCCATTTGATTTTTCACAAACAGAAATTATGTTAAACAGGAATTATGAATTAAGTATTGTTTTTATTTTTACTTAATTCAAAAATTCAATCATGATAAAAAATTTTCTGTTACTATTTAGTTTTTCTTTTTTTATAAATACTATTGCAAAAGGACAATTAGGTGGACCTGTGAGCCATGCTCAATGGGACCTTTCAACAAAAAAAATAAACGAATGTGAATATGACTTAATATTTACGGTTACTCTGGATAAAGGATGGCACACCTTTTCCATTGTTAAAATTAAGGGAGCAGATTTAGAAGTTTTTCCAACACAAATTATTTTTAAACCTAGTAGCGATTATTCTTTAGTTGGTAATCTTACCGAAACAAAACCAACTCCTGAATATGACAAAACGATAAAAAAGACGGTATTATTACATTATAATAAAGTTGTGTTTGTGCAAAGGATTAAATTAAATTCCGGTAATAAGGTAAAAATTAATGGTAAGTACGAATACCAGATATGTAAAGAAGCATGTGAGATGCCTCCTTACGAAAAATTTGAATTTAATTTGCAGGGAACTTCTGTTTGTAAAATATAATAACAAAAAGAAATTAGTTCTTAATAATTTTGTTAGTTGAACTATAACCTGTTGTAGGAGAAATTACCTTTAAAAAATAAATACCATTTTGCAATCCTTCAAGCGATAACTTAATAGAATTTGTTCCGGAATTGATGTGTTTATGATCCCTAATAACAGATCTTCCTGTTATATCAATAATATCAATGTTTAATTCATTTTCGTCAAAGGATTGAAAATCAAAACTGATATCATTTGCAGCAGGGTTAGGGTGGATGTTGGTGAGGTAGGACTCTGTATTTAAATTTTCCACACTTACCATATCAAAGTACTTAAATTTTTTAGAGTAGTCTGTTTGTTTTAATCTGTAATAGGATATTCCGCTATATGGATTTTCATCAATGGCATCATATCTTTTAATGTCCAAACTATTATTAGCGCCATTTACGTGGGATACTTCTTCAAAATCTACACCATTTTTACTGCGTTCAACGGTAAAATAATGACTGTTTGTTTCGGTTGCCGTGTGCCAAAATAAATTAATTTTTCCGTTCTCAGGCTCTGCGCCAAAATCAAGAAGTTCTATTGGTAATGGTGGATTAGCAATAGCGGTAGGACAATTCACTGAGTTTCCAACTACATTTGATCCCCAATAATCATACCTCACATTCATGCAATTTACGTGAGTTAAATTAACCTGTGTACAACTTGGATTACTGCCGTAATTATTATTAGAAATGGCGTTGTATTCTCTTGATCTATTATTAGTAGTCATAGTTCCTGTTGTGTTAGTGTTAAATGTCCCTAACGATTGGTATATGGTGCCTCCGGTTCCACCGGAACAGGTAAAATAAATATTGGTACTGAAGCTTCGGCCTGTATTAGAACCTGAAAAAATAACAGAATATTGATATCTTATTTCGTAATGGTAATAATTAGGGCAAACATTAAATTCTGGAACAACGGAAAGGGGAGTAATTGTTACGGCTACACTCCACCCATTCGTGGATGTAATATTACACTGAGAATTGCTTACTTTTTGTATAAAAGTGAAAAAAATGAACAAAAATATAGGACAGATACGCATTATTAAGAGCAAATTGTAGTACGGTGCAAAGTTAGCCCTTTTGTAAGCGAAACCTTATTTTATTAGATGAAGGTTATTTAGATTTAGTTTAAATACCTTATATCTCCTATTAAAAAAAGCCTGGTTCTCTAAAATTGTAATTAATACAAGATAAAATATTATTTTTTTAATAATAATATTACATATGTAAGTGTTTATTTAGTAATGTTTATTAAATCGTTGTAGAAATTATCCCCAGATTATACAAAATACCAATTTTTTAATTTTTCAATGGTCAGAGGCTTTTCAATAAATGGAATGCATTTTTTTTCTGCTAATATTTTATCTGAAGGATTAATTGAGGAAGAGAGTATATGTATTTTTATTTGTTTCTTTTTCGACTTTCGTTTATAAAATTGTTCAATAAATTCAAAGCCATTTATGGTTGGAAAATTTATATCCAATAAAATGACTTGATATTTTATAACAGTTTTATTTAGAAACGATAATGCAGTAGTCGGATTTTTAAATATTATAATGTTTTTTACTCCAAATATTTTTAAAATCCGTTCATTTACAAAATTATCAATACCGTTGCTATCTATAAGTATTACCGATTTTATAACAGCCATGGTCGTTTAGTTTTATAAGATGGTTGGTTAATGTATTTACATTTATTATTATGTTAATATTTATTGTTCTATTTTATGTTACAAATGTAATATAAAATAATGCATATTGAACTATTATTTGATACAATATATTAAGCTTGATGATTTATGGAGATTTAACTTTGATTAATGGCAGTTCACATAGGTAAAAAGATAAAAGAAGAGATGTATAAACAGAATATTTCTGTAAGTGTTTTTGCTAAAAAAATAAACAGGAGCCGTAATGTGGTGTACGATATTTTTGGACGTGAAAGTATAGATACTGACTTATTAAATAAAATTGGTAAAATATTGAATTGCGATTTTTTCTCTATGTATTCTTCTCAAAAAGAATATCTGTCAGATTCTGTTAAGCATTTTAACGTAAGTGAATCTAGTGTTGCTTATGGAAAGCATGCAGAACAGATTGCTGCACTTCAGTTACAGAATCAGGCTTTGCAAAATGAGATTAATTATCTTAAAAAAATTATCAGTTTACTTGAAAGTAAAAAAAGTCCAAAAACAAAAAACACTAAGTAATCGTTTAATATACGTCTGATTATTTACATCCGTTTTTAAACAGTTCGTCTGTTGCTGATTCGTTTCCTAATGTTTGAGCTTGTTTCAAATCAGCACAGGAACCGGGTAAATCATTCATGTATTTTTTTAATTTTCCTCTGTAATAATAGGCTCTTGATGATTTAGGATCAAGTTCAATGGCTTTATTTAAATCGGCTAATGCCATAGCATCTTTTTCTGTTTGATAGTAGGTAATACCACGTTCCAATACGGCTAATTTGTAATCAGGTTTTAATTGTAGAGACGCATTAAAATCGTCAATGGCACCTTGATAGTCTTTAATGTTATATTTACTAATACCACGTTGGTAATAAATGCTACTTGATTTTTTAATAGCTAAGGCACTGTTACAATCTTCAATAACTCCTTTGTCGTCTTCTTGTGCATATCTTAATAAGGCACGATAATAGAATGCATTTTCGGATTGACTATCTTTTTGTATAGCTACAGTTAAATCAGCCAAGGCTAGTGCATTCTTTTTTAAATAATAATAGTTAATTCCTCGCCATAAATAGTGGTTTGCCGAATTTAATTTTAAATCAATGGCAGCATTAAAATCAGGTTCAGCTTCTTTGTATCTGCCTAATTCATATTTGGTAAGAGCTCGGTTGTAATAGGCTTCAGCTTTTGAAGGATCTATTTCTATTGATTTGTTGTTATTTTCTAATGCTTTTTCATAATTCTTTAAATCGTAATATACAATGGCTCTGTTATAGTATGCTTTTGCATCTTTTGGATTGTGTGCAATAACCGTATCATAATCATTAATGGCTTCCTGATATTTTTTCAGATTGAGTGAATGTAAACCTCTCCAAAAATAAACTTCATAATAATTTTTAATATTTAAAGATTTATTACAGTCATCTATGCCATTTTGATAGTCTTTCAGATAGTATCTGGTAATGGCTCTGTAGTAATAGGACGTTTCGTAATTAACATCAGATGCAACCGCCTGATTTAATATTTCCAAAGCTTCATTATATTTTTTTAATTCATTTAAACAGGCACCTTTAAAGGTTAATGCTTTGGTATAATTAGCAAGTAAAGAAATAGCTGTATCAAAATCAGCAATAGCCAGTTCATAATGAGTTAACTTATAGTTGCATAATCCTCTGCTATAAAATACATCGGCTCTTATTCTTCCGCACACAATACTGTTTGTAAAGTTAGTAATCCCATCCTTATAATCTTTCATTTCATAAGCACACAACCCGCGATTATAGAATGCAGCACCATCTTTTGGTTTTTTTGCTAAATAATTTGAATAATCTATATATGACCCGGAGTAATCTTTTTCTTCGTATTTTTTAAATGCACTTTTAAAAACCGGATCTATATCATCTTTATCTCTTTGAGAAAACATAAGATGATTAGGAACTAAAAAAAAGAGAATGAAATAAAAAATAAAGTTTTTCATTTTGTAGTATTTGATTTCGTTAAGTAGATAAAATATCTAATATTCGTAGCATTTCGGGATTGAGTTCTTCAATGTGTTTTACTGCATCTTTAAAAGGCGTATAGCATACCTGTTTGTTTACGATGCCAATCATTTCATTTGTACGACCTGCCTGTAAAGCTTTAACTGCATAATATCCCATTAAGCTGGCATTAACTCTTTCCATACAAGTCGGATTTCCACCACGTTGTATATGTCCTAAAATAGAAATCCTTATATCAAATTCAGGCCATTCTAATTTTAGTAAATTTCCTATTCCTACAGCTCCGCCATTTTCATCGCCTTCTGCAACAATAATAATTCTGCTTTTTTTTGTTTGCCTCCATGATTTTTTCTTTTCTAATAAAAATCTCAAATCGTTTTTTCTTTCAGGTATTAAAATGGCTTCTGCTCCACAGGCAATGGCACTTCTCAGAGCAATTAATCCGGCATCACGTCCCATCACTTCTACTACAAAAATGCGATCGTGGCTTTCAGCAGTGTCTCTGATTTTATCCACGGCATCTACAACGGTATTTATGGCTGTATCATAGCCAATGGTAAAATCAGTTCCAACTAAATCATTATCAATAGTTCCAGGACAGCCTACTGTTTTAATGGTGGTATGTTTCGTTAATTCCTGAGCTCCTCTAAAACTTCCATCGCCACCAATGATTACAAATCCATCTAATTGATGTTTCTGTAAGTTGTTGACAGCCATTTGTATTCCTTCGGGAGTCATAAAACGTTTGCTACGCGCTGTTTTTAAAATAGTGCCACCACGATGAATAATATTAGATACTTTACTCTTAGTTAAGTGTATATGATCATCGTCAATTAAACCTTCATAACCTCTGTAAAAACCAACCACATCTATATGTTCGGCACGGGCAGTTCTTACAACTGCTCTGATACAGGCGTTCATTCCCGGAGAATCTCCACCTGAAGTAATTAAACCTATTTTCTTTACCATATTCTTATTTTTTAATACGCTTACTTATTTTATTATACTAAATCTTAACCATCCGTGTTCTATTTTCTAATAGCATAAATTAACTCATCTAAAAACTGATTGTTTTTGAAAATTGTTTTTTCGTATTTGCCTTCTAATATAAAACCGCATTTCTCCATTACTTTTTGTGAGGCTTTATTGGTGCCAAATATGCGGGCAAATATTCTCACGATATCCAAATGTTTAAAACCGTAATCTACCATCTGAGGAACAGCTTTGGTAATAATACCTTTGCCCCAATATGCTTCTCCTATCCAATAACCGATTTCGGCATTCTTTTTTAAAATGTCGGTTTGTAAATGTAAACCAATACTTCCTACCGGTTTATTATTTACTATGATGGCAAAAATTTTTGAGTTTGGATTGGAGGTTGCAAAAGCTATAAATGTTTTCCCATTTTCAATAGTATACGGATGAGGAAATACATCAGCCATAAACTGTGCAATATTTTTATTGTTAGCTAGTGCTACCAAATCAGATGTATCATCTAAATGCCAGGGTCTTAATGTAATTTCCATAAAAAATTATTTCTTTTTCTTTCCTAATATCCAAAATAATAAAACTGGTAACAAAAATATATCAGCAATTACAGCAATAATGATAGTGATACAAATTAAAAATCCAAAATAAAATGTACTTTGAAAATCACTTACCATTAAGCTGACGAAACCTCCCATTAAAATAAAGGTAGTTAATAAAATTGGTTTTCCGGTTTCAAAATAGGTGCGTTTAAAGGCATACACAAGTGATTTACCATAACCTAATTCTATTTTTAAACGGGAAATAAAGTGAATGGTATCGTCGGTTGCTACTCCAAAAGCAATACTAAACACCAGAGATGTTGCGGCTTTTAATTCGATACCGGCAAAACCCATAATGCCGGCTATAATTAATAAAGGAATAAAATTGGGTAAAATAAATACCAATACCATGCGCCAGCTTTTGTGTAAAAAATAGGTTAATAAAGCAATAATTACAATAGAAAATAAAAAGCCTTGTGCCATATTTGTAACCATGTATTCATTATTTCTATCCACTAAATGAGCAGCTCCTGTAATTTTTACTTCTACATCATCAGAATTTATATGTGTCTTTAAAAAAACTTCAAAACGTTTATTGCGTTCGTTCACAATAATACTTCCCACATCACTTATTTTCCCGCTGATACGCGCATATTTTCCATCAGGGGTAATGATGCGTTTTAAATCCTTGTTTTTCTTGTTGTTGATTAATTGTTTTTTCACGTCTTCATATTCCTCAGCAGTTGGAAATTTTCCTTCTCCCGATGTTTCGTCATTTAATGCTTTATTGATATTTTTAGTTAGCATGGCAGGCGAGTACATAAAACCTGCATGGTATTCTTTCTTTAAATAATTGTCAACTTCGTTCAGTTGTTTCATGACATCATAATCCCAAACGGTTTTGTTTTTGTTCTTGATTTCAACAGCCAATTCTAAAGGACGAACACCACTGTAGTGTTTGTCAAAAAACATAAAATCCTGTTTTATTTTTACACCGTCCGATAAATCTTCTAATAATATATTATTGACTTTGATTTTGTAAATACCTATTGCGGAAAATGTAAGCATCAAACATGTGATGACAATAATCGTTTTTTGATTTCTAAAAATCCAAAATAGTATTTTACGCATGGCATTGTAAGTTCTGTTATTATGGTCGTGAACAGCTACCAATTTTTTTGGAGTAAAGAAATAGAGTAGGGCAGGTAATAAGGTGTAGCTTAAACAAAAAGCTATAATAATACCCACAGAGGTATATAAACCAAAATCTTTAATAGGTTTAATGCTGGAAAACAGTAATGAGAGGAAACCTACAACCGTTGTAATTAAAGTTAGGAATGTAGGAAATCCAACTTCTTTTAAAATCAGAGGATATATTTTTTGTTTTTCTGTGCCTTTAGCAATCTCTTCAAAATATTTTGAAAAAAAGTGAACAACATCACTCATGCCGGCTATAAATATCATTGTTGGCAATATACAAGTCATGATGTCTAATGATTGGTGCATCATGGACATGATACCTAATGTCCAGAAAATAGAGATTACAACAATTGTCATAGGTACCACAATGCCATATAGTGATCTGAACGATAGCCATAAAAACAAAATAACCAATACAAAGGAAATGGCTAAAAAATAAACAAATTCTTTTTGTAGATTTTTTAAATACACATCTTGTGCAACAATTCGTCCAACAAAGTGAACGTTGTCAAAATGATATTTGTTAAACGCTTTTTCAATATTACGTGCTAAACTATCACTCTTTACTTTACTTAAACCTTCTTCTGTTTTAATGAAAATAGAAATGGATTTGGCGTCTTTAGGAAAGAAAGAACCTATGAGTTCCGGAGTATTATATATATTAATACTATCGTCTTTATATAAGGTTTCATCATCAATATGAAGTATGCGTTTTTGAACCGGAGCCAAACCGCTTAAAGAAATGTTTTTGATATTAGTGGGAGATATAACTCTGTCTGTATGAGGAATGTCTTTTAGTTCGTTTGAAAATTTTTCTACTTTTTCCAGAAAATCTTTTCTGAAAATACCTTTTTTGTTTTCTAGTCCCAATAACACAAATTCATTATCCCATTCAAAACGGTTACGATGTGTTTCGTAAATACCTAATTCATTATCTTCGTTTGGAAAGAAAGCCTCAAAATCATAATTGAATTTTAGGTCTTTGATTTTAAATGCACATAGTAATGTAAATGCTATTACAAAAATAATTACCAGAGAGTTCAGCGTTTTTTGAGGGATCTTCATTTTTTTTCTAAAAGTAATTATAGTACTTGTGTTGTTTAATTTGTTCTATTAGTTTAATGTGGCCCTATTACCAGCCTTTAGTATCTATTAAATAAATCAGTGAACCGATAACTCCCGCGCTTAGTTCCAATTCTCGTTTATTGATTTTATCAAACGTATCATCTGCCGTATGGTGATAGTCAAAATATTTTTGTCCGTCAGGTTCAAAACCCATTAAAGGAACGCCGATTTTTTCCAGATACTGAATGTCAGCTCCATGTCCGCCAATTTTAATATACTGAACAAAGTATGGATCTAATAATGGTTTCCAACTCAATACGGTTTTATATGCTCCCATTATGGTATCTATAGCAATACCTCTTGGAGAAAAACCACCGGCATCACTTTCTAAGGCGACAATATGTTTTAAATTATTTTTCTTTGTATCTTCAAAATAAGCTTTACCACCTGCACCACCATTTTCTTCGTTCATAAAAGCCACTGCTCTGATGGTATGTTTTGGTTTAATGTTTTGTTTTTTATACATGGCTAATACCTCAATTGCCTGCACCACTCCCGCACCATCATCATGAGCGCCTTGCCCATTATCCCAAGCATCTAAATGCCCTCCTGCCATAATAATTTCGTTTGGTTTTTCGGTACCTTTAATCTCTCCAACTACATTATAAGATAACTCTTTCGCTAACATTTCGCAGTTCATTTTTAACTGAAGGGTTAAAGAGGGATTGTTTTTTAATTCTTCTAACAATTTATCTGCTCCGCTAAAACTAATGGCACATGCCGGAATTTTATTTTTAGTTAGCACTGTATCGTATCCCATTACTCCGGTATGAGGAAAATCATTGTTAATAGAACTCATACTACGAACAATGGATGCTACGGCTCCATATTTGGCTGCTTTGCTAGGTCCTGCATAACGGTATGTAACCGTTTCTCCATAACAGGTACCGGTGCTTAAATGTTTGTGATCGAAATAAACATTGTAAAAAACAATTTTGCCTTTGATGTTTGCTTCGCCCAATGAATCTAATTGGCTATAACTATTAACAACAATAACCGGAGCATTTATTCCTGTTTTTGGAGTGCCGATAGAATTACCCAAAGCACAAACTGAGTAGGTGATTTGTTTTTTTGTTTTGTTATGAATAGAAGCACAAACTTCTTTTTGACCTCTTACCCAATGTGGTACCATACAAGGTTGTAAGTACACGGTATCGGCACCGGCTTCGTACATGGCTTGCTTTGTCCAAATAACAGCTTTGGCTGCCCCGGGAGAACCACTTAAGCGGCTTTCGATTTTTGTGCTGAGAAATTCTAAATTTTTATAGCAATTACTTTTGGTGAGGTAATAATCAAAATTTTTTCTGAGAGCGATGCTATCTTTATTTTGCGACTGAGTATGAAATGAAAAAAACAGTAAAGGCAATATAAATGTAAAAAAGAAACGGATTGAACTCATAATTTAAAGGTATTAAATAATGAGTTTAAAAATACGCTTTTAAAACTTAAAACTGTCCGCCTTCTACTAATTTAATAGCACGTTCAATCATAATGTCTTCGCCTGTTGGGTCGTATTCCGATTTCATGTTACTGCCAAAAATGCGCGCCACACTTTGCCACATAAATGCCTGAAAACCGCCACGTAAATCTTTCACTAGTTCGTAACTGGTATTTCCGGTTTCACGGTCAATTAATTTTAATAAAATTCTTCCCTGAGTCATAGTTAAATTTTTAAGAGGCTCTTCGAACTCGGCCTTTAATTCTTTTTCCACAACTTTCATATAAGCTTTACGAGAGGCTTCGCTTGGCATTTTTTCTAAAATGCGGTTATATTCTTTTAGTTTTGCGGCAGCCAAAATAGCATAGGGATACACCTTTTTTACATTGTATTTGGTTCGTGACCAGGCTTCGTGCTGCTTTCTGTTTTTATAGCTATATTCTGCATAAATCCATACATCTGGCAATCTGATACTTGGAATGGTATCTCCATTTACTACTTCTCCCCACACTTTGTAAAGCACTTTTGGTTTATCGCCTACATTAATATCGCTTTGAGAAAATGATGGAAAAGAGAGGCAAATAAAAAGAATAAAAAAAAAATTATAAATCGAATATATATTCCCTTCAACTACGTTCAGGGTTACAAGTTTTATATTTGAAATACATACTGGCCTCATATATTGTTTATACCTTAAACTAAAAAGGTAACCCTAAGGTTACCTCTTAAATTATACACGGTTTAATCGCCATTTAGATTTTCCTTCAGAATTACTTACCTGTTCTTTGGCTTTATTGTTCAAATTAGCAGCCATAAATGCACCAAAAATAGAAGCAACTTCTTCTTCGTTTACATTAGATTTATTTAACATTTCGGGCTTGTAATATTTTGGGATAAAACCTGTATCAAATTTACCACTTACAAAAGCTTCGTGTTTTAATACAAATGCACAAAATGGTAAAGTGGTTTCAACCCCTGTAATTTGATAGTCCTGAATAGCACGCAACATTTTATCAATAGCATCTGTTCTATCTTTACCATGTACTATTAATTTTGCAATCATTGGGTCATAGTAAATAGGAATATCCATACCTTCTTCAAAGGAGTCATCTACACGAACACCTGGTCCTGATGGAATACGGTATGTTTTTAATGTTCCAATATCCGGTAAAAAATTATTGGTTGGATCTTCGGCACACACACGCACTTCAATAGAGTGTCCGTTAATTTTTAAATCGTCCTGAGTAAAAGATAATTTTTCTCCGCGCGCTACTTTAATTTGTTCTTTCACTAAGTCTAAACCGGTAATCATTTCAGACACCGGATGTTCAACCTGTAAACGCGTATTCATTTCCAGGAAATAAAAATTTAATTGATCGTCAACTAAAAACTCTACAGTTCCTGCACCGCTATAATTACAAGCCTTGGCAACATTCACGGCACATTCGCCCATCGCTTTTCTTAGTTCAGGAGTTAGTACACTCGAAGGCGCTTCTTCAATTACTTTTTGATGACGACGTTGGATACTGCATTCGCGTTCAAATAAGTAAACGCAGTTCCCGTGATTATCGGCTAGTAATTGAATTTCAATATGTCTTGGACCCGTGGCATATTTTTCAATAAAAACTGCTCCGTTACCAAATGCCGAAATAGCTTCGCTAATAGCTAATTTCATTTGCTCTTCCACTTCGCTTTCTTTCTCTACTAAGCGCATTCCTTTTCCACCACCGCCGGCAGAAGCTTTAATTAATAATGGAAAACCAATTTCTTTGGCAAGTTTGGTTGCTTCTGCTAAATCGCTGATAGCACCATCAGAACCCGGAATCATAGGTACTTTATATTTTTTAGCTGTGGCTTTAGCACTTAATTTATCTCCCATTAAGTCCATTGCTTCGGCACTTGGCCCAATAAAGGTAATACCTGCCTTTTGTACTTTTCTAACAAAGTCAGCATTTTCAGATAAAAAACCATAACCCGGGTGAATACCATCAACGCCTAATGTTTTACATACTTCGATGATTTTGTCTCCTTGTAAATAGGATTGTGCGCTTGGCGGAGGACCAATGCAAACAGCTTCATCAGCATAGCGCACAAACGGAGCATTTCTATCTGCTTCGCTATAAATGGCAACTGTTTGAATTCCCATCTCTTTAGCACTACGCATCACACGTAATGCAATTTCTCCCCGGTTAGCTATTAATATTTTTTTCATATGATATTTCAATAATTATGAATCACGAATATAATCATTGAGGCGTTTAATTTGGTAGAATTTCTAAAGAAAAATGTATTTGTTAATAGTTTGTGAATACTCTTAACGGTACTTATAAATGCTTTTTTTAATATTTGTTAAAACACTAAACTTGTCACTATCTATTATACATGTTATTGATAATATAAATTTTAATAAAGTTAATATGAATAAACTAGATGACAATTAAAAAAAACACTAAATAACTGCATATGAAAAAACTGTTACTATCATTTTTCTTTTTGTTTCTATTTGCCGGAGTTAAGGCACAGGATGATTTTAATATTGATGAATTACCCAATATACTGGTACGCGAGTTAAATAAATTCCGTATTAAAAACGGATTAGATACGTTTGAGGTGAATGATGTATTGGTAAATGCAGCAGCCATTGATGCTAAAGCATTTGCTAAGTCGGGACAATCGAAAGTAAATCCTGAAAAAGTAAAGAAAAATTTAGTGAAAGCCGGAGGTACCAAAAAAGGTGAAGAACTTGCTATGTTGGCGCCTGTGAGTAAAGGCCGGGATAATTACAAAACAGCTGATGTTGCCAAAACCATATGGGTACGCTGGGAAAATAATAAAAAAGATAAAGAAATTTTATTAAAGGCTCAGTACATGCTCATCGGTATAAAATGCGAGATGCAGAAAGATGGTAAGAAGGTAATGGTTACAGCAGTATTTGGCGGCTACGATAGCTTTAATACAGGTGCCAAAATGAAAAAAGAACTACCCGTTCCGTTTAATACAAAATCTAAAAAATTATTAACGCCTGATGCAAAGTCTTGTAAGAACTGTGAAAAATGGAAAAACTATGATTTATTACAAAAAGGATTAACAGTTGAAAACGGGAAAATTTATTTAGAGTATGCAAATTTAAAAGATTTGAAACGTTTGCTAAAGAAAACAAAAGATGGTTTGGCAGTGGATGTTGTACAGCGTGCCCAGTACGAAAAAGAAAACTACAACATTGTGGATAATAACTTGCAAAACAAAGGCGTGATGGGTAAGGTTATTACTAAAGACAATGTATTTGCTAAAAATTTAATTAAGCCCGATCCTAAAGCAAAAAAGAAAGTGAAGATTAATAAGTTGAAAATTGAAATGGGTAAGTTTAATCCAAAAATTACTGGCCCATACGAATTAAACTTAATTGTTGTGCAAGATGGACACGTTTGCAAAACCGTTACTCGTAGTTATTTAGAAAAAGGAGATCAAGAAAGTAGTACGCCTGTTGGTATTATTCCTGCTGACTCAACCGTTGGATTAAAGCCGGCATTTGAACCTAAATCTGAAAGTTCCATTTTGAATTTTACCATTCCGTTCGAAAAAAATAAATCGGAATTTAAACCCGAAGATATTGCTCCATTTATTAAAGCATTAAACGAACCTGATTTTGTAATTGACGGTTTATACATTTATGCTTACTCTTCTATTGAAGGAGATGCAAATTCAAATGCCAAACTACAACGTAAAAGAGCAGAGAGCGTAACTAAAGTGTTACAAAGCATGCAGCAAAATAAAATTACCCCAAATATTGAAACCAGAGATTCGTGGAATTTATTTGAGTTGGAAATGGAAGATGGTAAGTATGCAGATTTAGTGAAGTTGGGAAAAGAAAAAGCCATTAAAAAAATAAACAGCGATGGCACTTTGTTGGCAGAACTGGAGCCTGTTTTGGCTAAACAACGTTTTGCACAAATGGTAATGGATGTAACGTATGATATCACCGGAGATAAAGAGCAAAAATTTACAACCGTATCTTTTAACCGCGCATTAAAAGCAAATAAGTTGCCACAAGCTTATAAAATTATGGAGTATGCATTTAAGAAAAAAATGGAAAAAAAGTATACCGACGATATTTTGGATAGTTTAAAAGTACCTGATAGTCCTCAGTTTGTAAATATGTTAAACAACAAAGTGTACTACAACTATTTGGCAAAAAGTAATATTGTGGATGAAGATGATTATACAGAACTTAAGCGTTTGGAAAAAATTGACGCTACTAATGATATTGTAAGATTTAACAGAATATACTGTTCTATAAAGATTGATTCAACCGTTGGCACAAAAGAACAACAGGGCAAAATGCAGCAGGAAATAGATGCGTTGTATAAAACCAAAATCAATAAAAAATTAGTGGATGGTTTAAACATTGAATGGCAGTTTAAAATCATAGAATCTTTAGATACCATTGAAGATGCGGAACCTCAGATAGAAGCATGCATTAATAAAATAAAAGGCTTTTATAATTTTAAAGAAGCCAGCTGGCAAAATGCACTGAAACTGGCCTATGTGTTTACAAGAGGAAAAGATTATAAATATTCTTCTACCATACTAGAGCCGTTTTTAAAAATTGAAAATGTTAGCGAAGACTTAATATTTAGTTACATATCAATAGCCTCACACTTACCCGAAAAATTTTATAGCCGCACCTTCAGCGATGCTTTGCATAAAGCAAAAGAAAAGAATCCTGAAAGGTATTGTAAGTTATTTGGAGAACCTTTTATGTCATTTCAGGTACTGGATAATCCTACTGCTAAAAAAGAATACAGGGAAGCAGGTTGCAAAGAGTAGGACGGTTTGATGTTCGCAAAGTACATGATATTACTTATGCTTTTTGGGCAGTAAGAGTTCATATTATAGTACCAAAAATATATTTTATGGTGAGTAAACGCAACAGTTCAGTATACAAAAGTGTAATTATGCTATGCAAAAACAACAGTTCAGTACCCAAAAATATATTTACGGTAGGTAAAAGGAATAGTTTGGTACCCAAAAGTGTAATTATGGTACGCAAAAGCAACAGTTCGGTACCCAAAAATTTATTTATGGTAAGTAAAAGCAACAGTTTGGTACCATAAAATATATTTATACTCACGAGTAGCTAACTTAGCGTAACAAAATTTAAAAAAGCATTACTCATTTGTTTTTATTAAAAATAATAAAAAACACTTTACATCATTTTTTTTACAATGTCAAGTAAGTAGTTTTTTAGCTATTGTTAATAAATATAATTTAGCCCAAAACGGCTCACTTTTTAACAAATAATAAAACGTTTTTTTGATACCTCTCAAAAATGACAAGTCCCTGTTTTTAAATAAAAAAAAATAAAAAATAATACTTTTTTCAAAAAATCTTACATGCTTTTTTTGGTTAATATTCCATCATAACTTATTGCAACAAAGCCTGCATTTTTGGGCATTATAAATTCTTTATAATTTAGCCTTGCCCTATTTTTTGTTACTGTTCCAGGTACCGTACTAATTGCCCCATTTTACAAAATCATGTTACCAATTAAATTTAGTTGATGCGCAAGTTTCAATTAAAAATCACTAACCATTAAAAAAACAAAAACAATGAAACAAAAACTCTTACTACTGGCAGTTACTTTATTAAGTACCATGCTTTTTTCGCAAAACCGGCAATACGCATTTTTAGATTGGACAACCATAAGCGGCACACAGGATTTCTTTTTAAAAAGTATTACCAAAACAGATGCTTTTGGTAATGTGTATGTAGCAGGCGCCACCATTAACGGTTCAGGGAACTATGATATTCTTTTGGCAAAGTACAACTCATCAGGCAATCAACTCTGGATTCAGCAGTATGCCGGTGCAGCTAATGGACATGATGCCGCTGTAAGTTTAATGGTAACGGATACGTATGCTGTGCTTACAGGAGCCGTGTGTAATAACACCCTTGTTCCCGAAAGCGATATCATTACCATCAAATATTCTTCAGCGGGTGTGCTGCAATGGGCCTCTACATATAACGGCACAGGCAGCGGCATTGATATAGGCACTGTGGTGGATAGGGATGGTTCCGGAAACATATATGTTACAGGAACCAGTTACAATGCAAGTTTTAATTCCGATTATGTGACATTAAAATACAATAGTTCAGGAACTCAGCAGTGGGTAAACCGTTACGATTACTCTTCCGGTTTAGATGATGCCCCGGTAGTATTAAATACTGCAGGAGCCAATATTATTGTTGCGGGTGCAGTTACACATACTACCAATACGTATAAAGTTGCCTCCATATTTTTATCACCTTCAACAGGATCTATAACCGCTACAAATATAGGTACGGTTACCACCACATCAAGCCTTACCGTGGTTACTGATTTAGTTAACGATTATGCCGGTGGTAGTATTTTTGTTGGGGCAACTACTGTTTCAGGTCAGGGAGATAATTTTTATGTTCAAAAAATAAATAATACACTGGCTACCGTATGGACTTATACGTTTAACGGTACTGATAATCTGGATGATGTAATTAAAGCTGTAGCGGTGGATGCATCCAATAATGTATATATTACAGGGTATACAAAAACGTCAACACAAGGAAGAAACATTGTTACCATGAAATTAAATTCCAGTGGGGCGCTTCAATGGACAAAGTATTACAATGATACGATTAATGGCGATGATGAAGCTATGGATATGATTGTGGATGCTAATAACGACATATACATTACAGGCTATGGCACTAATACCCTAAATAATAAAGATTATTACACCATTAAATACAACAGCAGCGGCACAAAAATATGGGAAATTGAATCGGATGGTAATTCAACCAACGATGTGGCAACTAATATGACGTTTGATTCCTTAAACAATGTAATTGTTACGGGGCAGGTTGAGCTAAGCCCCGGCACTTATGCATATGCTACGGCAAGGTATGTGCAAAGGGATGTGATTACACCTACAGATTTTAACGGAGAAAGTCCCAGTAATAATTTTATGTATTATCAAAACAAAGGACAAATAGTAGATACAAATTATGCAGCAGTTACGGATGTTAGATTTTACACCAACAATACCAATCCCTCTTTTTATTTTAAAAACAACAGCTCAAGCTTTGTGTTTTCAAGAATTGATACTGTTGCTGCCACGGCTGACACATTGCACCGTATTGATTTAACTTTTGATAATGTGCGGAATGCCAGCAGAACCTATCCTATGGAACAACAAAAAACAGGCTACCTGAATTATTTTTTAGGACATTTGGATAGCACAGGTGTTACGGGAGTTATGGGACATACACGTTTGGTAACGCCCGATATTTTTCCGGATATTGATTTAATGTATAGCAGTAACCAAAACGGAATTAAATATTATTTTATTGTAAAACCGGGTGGCGACCCAACGGATATACAAATGACATTTACCGGGGCTTCGTCTTTTAGTTTAAATGGTACTACTAATGCCTTATCTATTAACAGTAGCATTGGAAGTTTAACTTTTGACAGGCCAACGGCTTACCAGTTAACGGCAGGAAATGCCACGGTGGCTGTTACGGGCTGGACACCCGATTGGCAAACCAACGGGGCAGCTAATAAATATAAATTTAATACAGGTGCTTATACGGCTTCGTTAACTTTGGTAATTCAGGTGGATCAGGGGAATGCTGTTTTGGGAGACGAACCTTATGGCAATCTTTGTTGGAGCACTTATTTTGGAGGGCAAGCATACGAAGACGGATACGCTATTGCAAAAGATAACGCAGGAAACCAATATATAGCAGGTTATACTTCAAGTCCTTCTCCAATCTTCCCAATCACCGGTGCAAGCATTTACCAATCATCTCTGCTTTCTGAAATAGGAGGTTTTTATTCTAAATTTGACGCCTCAAATACTTTGTGGTATTCTACCTATTATTCGGGAGGAGGAGCAGGATCTTATACAACCTTTTATGATATAAAATGTAAAAATAGCAACGAAGTAGTTGTTGCAGGTTATACAACTTATAATAACGTATCTATGACACAGTACTTAAACAATGCTTTTAATGATAATATATATAATGGAGGCAGCAACACAGGGTTAATAGCACGGTTTGATAATAATGGGAACAGGATATGGGCTTCGTATTTGGGAGGAGCAAATAGCAAAATACAAGCCATAGATTTTGACTCCAATGGCAATTTGTATGTTGGAGGATATACGGGATCCACTAATTTTCCATTAGTTTCGACTCCAAATTATAACCAAAGTTTTGGAGGAAGTAGCGACGCTTTTTTGATAAAACTAGATAATGATTACGCCATAAGCTGGAGTACATATCTAGGAGGCAATAGCTATGATAAATTAACTACTGTTAAAGTAGATAATTCTAATCGTATTTTGATTTTTGGTTATACAGCAAGTTCTAATTTCCCTACCTCAGCTACAGGATCCGCTTATATCGATAATTCTCTTGGCGGAGCTTCTGACAATTTTATAGGAGCTTTTTCATCAACCGCCCAACAATTATGGACAAGTTATCTTGGAGGCAGTAGTTATGAGGGGGAATTTGAGGAAGGGCTAAATAATATTGCATTTGACAATAATTCTATTTTTGTAGTTGGTACAACACAAAGCAGTAATTTTCCTCTTTTAAATCCCGGAGGCTCCGCTTTATATGATAATTCTTTATCCGTAAATACATTTCCTCAATATACAATTGGTGATGGCTATATTACTGAATTTGATAAATCCACCTTTCAGCAAAAATGGGGAACTCTTGTTAGTGGTAACGGAAGTTCTTCCTTTAAAATAGCTGATATTGATGCTAATCAAAATTTGTTTATAGCTGGCTCTACAGGAGATCATACAATTCCCTTGATAAGTGCTGGCGGAAGCCTTAATCAAACTAGTTATTATGGAGGTGCAACAGCCAGTACGCCTGACTATAGAGAAGATGGTATCTTGTTAAATTTTAAAACTTCCACACGTGAATTAGTTTGGTCAACTTTAATTGGAGGGTATAATGATCATCCTTATGGAGAAGAAATATATGATTTCATGATCTTAACAAATGATATATACATGACAGGTCATACAACAGCCAAAAACAATTCGGGGTTTGGGTATTTCCCTCTGAAAAACCCCAATACGGGAAATTATTTTGATAATAGTTTTAATGGCAGTTTTCAGGATGCATATATTTCTAAATTCTGTTATACAAATATCATTGGTGTTAACGAGATTTTCAAAGAGAACATTAATCATTTAATAGTATATCCTAATCCAACAACAAATAAATTAACTATCAGTTTGGTAAATCAAAATATTATTGGTACCTTAACTGTTGCTGTGTATAGCAGTAATGGACAGGAAGTATTTAGTTCAGCGTACCAATCTAATGCCAGTGATATTAATATAAGTACAGATGGGTTTGCTGAAGGCATATATTTGATAAAAATATCTAATAAAGAAAATTTTTATACATCGAAATTTATTAAACAATAAATTTGAAATTAATAACTAATATTTTATTTTTCATTTTAATGGAAATACCTGCATTTTCCCAAAATTGGATAAATGCAGGTATTCCTATAGAAACCACACAGATAAGGACGGTGGCGATTGATACCATAAGCAATAAATTATATGCCGGAGGCTACACACACATTGATACCTATGGTAATAGTAGTCTTTGTATTTATGACGGTGCTGACTGGATAGTAAAAGATACCATAAATAATCTTATCAGGGCTTTGACTTTCTATAATAATGAATTGTATATGGGAGGTGATTTCGTTACGATCAATTCCCAACCCATGAAATATCTGGCGAAATGGAATGGAACCAATTGGATTAATATAGGAACATCCGGTGGAGGGATATTAAATTTAAGAGTCATTAACAATGAACTTTATGCAGTAGGAACGTTTACGCAAATTGCAGGTGTAAATGCCAATAGCATAGCAAAATGGAATGGAATATCCTGGATTAGTTTAAATTTTCCTGATTCTAAACATATTGGGAATTACAGTGCTGTAGGAGATTGCGCATTATATAAGAGCTCTTTATATGTATCAGGTAACTTTCAAACAAATTCAGGGTTAACTGATATAGCCATGTTGCATAATGGTACATGGCAGCGTGTTGGTAATAATGATTCAATAAGAGGAACTTTTAGTAATTTATTTAAAATGGCAGTATTTAATAACGAATTATATGTTAGTGGATATTTGGCACACTCTGAGGGAAATGTAGGAAACGGTATACAAAAATGGGATGGGCTTAGCTGGAAAACAGTAGGCACAGGCTTACAGGATTATAACAATACGACAAACTCAGTTGCATCAGTTCAGGATATGCTGGTACATAAAGGGAAGCTATATGTAGCGGGCGGTTTTTCATTTGCAGGTAATTCAAAAGCTCCTAATTTGGCAGTGTGGGATGGTATAAAATGGTGTGCTGTTGATACATTGATTGAGAGTAATAAAAATATTACCGCTTTTGGTATATATAGAGATACTGTATTTATAGGGACACATCCAACGTTAGAAAATGTTAATGTAAATAGTTTTGCTAAATTTATAAAAGGAGATTACAATTATACTGAAAAATGCAGTAGTAATTTTGATGTTGGAGTTTCTGAAATAAATAATAATCAAATTAAAATTTATCCTAACCCAACCAATTCCATTTTAAATATTGCAGATGAAAACAATCAATTTCAATATACGCTTATCGAAATTAAAAATACATTAGGTCAGGTTGTTTTATCAATACCTTTCTCCAATCACATAGATATTTCTTTTCTTGCGTCAGGCATGTATTTTTTAACCGTGCAGGATAAATATGATAAGCAAACGGTGAAGATTATTAAGGAATAAATAAATGCAAAGCTTATTAATAATGAATAGCAGTACAAAAGTATAGGGAACAACAATGTCTCTGCTTAATTAACTATTTTAAAATTCCCTGATTCAATAATTCTTTAAAATAGTACCGTTCTCCTTTATACACCGCAATAATAAAGGCGTCTTTTATGCCATTTTTTTTGGCTTTTGTAAGAATGGCATTTGTTTCGTTCAACGTATTGTAGGAGCCGATGGTAAAACGGGTAATATTATCGGCAAAGGTTTTTCGCAATGCTTTTGGTAAGCCAATTAATTTTGAGTAATTAAAATTTTCATACATTTTATAAGCCCCAATTTGTACGGTATAATTTAAACTGTCTATTACTGTATTTCCATATTTTTCCACTAGTTGTTCG
>JAEUTR010000068.1 GCA_016787365.1 Bacteroidia bacterium | reverse complement strand
ATCCCGTCATCCAGCGCATACTCATTGTGCAGAGAGGTCAGGTTAAAAATTAACCCTAAAAGAATGATAACAATAAATGGTGCGGTTTGATTTTTAAATGGAAAAAAGTGAAAAGTGTTTTTTAACTCTTTAAAAGTAGGTTGTTTTGTACTAGCTGGTTGTTTTGCCATAAAAAATAGGGTGTTATTATACAAATATACTTAAATCTTCAAAAAAATGATTTGTAGTCTCAAAAAATTAGTTAAAAAACAGTAAATTGCCCTATAATACAAATGGAAAAAAGTTCCTTTAAGTTATATGCAGTTTTTGTTTGTGGCATTTTCTGTGCTCTTTTTGCCTATTTTCTTTCGCAGAGTAACAATTATACTACCCACGAATTAGCGAAACGTTCAGAAACATTACTTCACGAAAAAGAAGAACTGGCAGGGCTAAAGTTAAAATTACTGGCAGAAGCTTTAGAAAAAACAAAACCTAAACAGCTATTTGAGAAATACCAGGATGATTATTCCGAATTATATAGTCAAGAAGGGATTATTCTATACGCCTATCAAAACGATAGTTTATGTTTTTGGACAGATAACCAACCTGCCATTGATTTATTTGCTTATACCAACGAAACAAATGTTCAGCTGATAAAAATCCGAAATGGCTGGTATGAATATATTAAATATATACCAGACGTTAAAACCAATTATACAATAGTTGCACTTATTGCCATTAAACCGGAGTACGATTTCGAAAATCGTTATTTAAATAACAATTTCAGTAAATGGTTGAAATTTCCTGAAAATACAGAACTGGTTACTCCTGTAAAATATCTGAACCATGCTGTTAAATCAAAATCCGGAACGCCTTTATTTGAAATATATAGAAGCGATGGTCTTTACAAAAACCAAACAGTAAACAGCTACTCTTGCTTATTATATGTGATAGGCAGTATATTATTTTTACTTGTTTTATTTGCTTTTTTAAAAAGACGCATTAAGCAGGATATCTATTTTTTGCTCACCTTTGGCACTATTAGCTTGTTAATCAGAACAGGCATGATATATTATAAAATTCCGGCGGTATTTTATAATAGCAGTATATATGATGCCAATGTATTTGCTAATGCCTCTTCTTTTTATTTCTCTTATTTAGGAGATATTCTTATTAATAGCGGTTTGATTTTTTTAGTAGCGATTTTATTTTACAAATCCAGTCTTGGTATAACCTTAAAAAATAAGTTCACAACGGTAATAGCTGTTATTGTTTTTTTATGTGGTATTTTGTTGTTCTCTAGCCAAATCAGGTTATTAATTTACAGTTTGGTAAACAACTCTACCATATCATATAATATTAATGAACTCTTTAATTTTAGTGCTTTCAGTTTAATTGGACTTCTATCTATTGGCTTGTTAATTTTTTCTTTTTATTTATATATTGAAAAAATATTCCTGATGCTGAGTCATCAAAGATTTTTTTCAGTTTTTTTGTTGGCAGCCATATTACTTATTATTACGGTTGTTAGTGTCTCTTCTGGGATAGATGAAATGAGCCTCTTAGAAAATCTTTGGCCATTTTTATTAATTTTTATTTCGTTTTTGCTCCGAAAATTTAAGGCCTCTTACAATTTTATTAATGTGGGTTTAATTGTTTTAGCCACAACATTTATTGTTTCCACACTCTTTAGTAAATATGAACAATTAAATAAAACACAAACATTTGAAGCTATATCGTTGGGATTAACAGACAGGCAGGATGTAGTGGCTGAAAACGAATTTAATAAAATCAGTGCTTCTATAAAATCAGATTTGCAATTAAAAAACCTGTTATCTCTATTGCCTTTAAGCAGTGAGCAAATAGAGCAAAGTTTAAGGCAGAAAAATTTCAGTGGTTATTTCGAGCGTTATGAAATTATTATGTCGCTTTTTAAAAATGATTGTACACCTGTTTTTATTCATTTAAATTCTACGTATTTAAACGAAGAGTATTTTAAACAGCAGATAGAAAGCAACGGCTTTCAAACCATATGTGATGATTTGTATTTTATAGACAAAGATAAAAAATCGATTAGGTACATTGCTAAAATTGATATTGAAGACATTAATAAAAACCCCGACAAAACATTTCACCTGTATTTGCAGCTCGAACCTAAGCTGGCAGTTAATCTTGGTGCCTTTCCTGATTTGTTGCTTGATAAATCATTGGAAAATAAGTTAGAAACCAAACATATTTCTTATGCGGTTTATGAATCCAATAAATTATTAAATACATTCGGAGAGTATCAATACCCTTTGTTTATTAATCATTCAACATTTAAAACTACTACAAATGACGGGTACGAACATTTTGTATACTCTCCTCAAAAAAATGTTACCATTATTATTACGGATAAGGAGTTTGGAATTTGGGGAAGGTTTACATCCAATTCTTATTTGTTTATATTTTTTTCGGTATTAGTATTAATCAGCGTTTGGTTTAACTTTATCATTATGAACCGTAACCAAAGGTTTAATTCATTAAATAACCGTATTCAGTTTATTTTGGTTTCCATTGTTGTATTATCGTTGGCAGGTGTTGTTATTGGTACCATATGGGTAGTAAATACTCAATTTGAATTAAAAAACAAAAGAGATTTAGTGTCCAAGTCGCAATCTGTTTTAAAAGAATTGCAGCAAACCATTGGTCAGCAGGAATCCTTAGAATCTACCTACAAAGATATGACAACCTTCAGATTAAAACGATTGGCACTTTTGTTTGGAAGTGATATTTCGTTATTTAATAAAGATGGAATGTTGTATTCAGCTTCTCAGCCCGCTATTTATGAACAGGGATTGGTGTCTAAATTTATGAATCCATCGGCATTTATAAGCTTTAAAAGAGGTATCAGGGCTAACTATACCCAAAAAGAAAACATTGGAACACTTAAGTATTTATCTGCCTATATTCCTTTTTACAGTAAAAACGACAAGCTATTAGGTTACATTAATTTACCCTATTTTGCGCGTCAAAAAGATTTGGAAAAAGAGTTAACGGCTTATTTAACTACACTGATTAATATCTACACCATCTTGTTTGCTATCACCACGCTCATAGCGTTATTGGTTTCTAATTTACTAACCAAGCCTTTAAGAATTATCAAACAACAAATTTCTAATATTCAATTCGGTAAATTTAATGAAGAGCTCCAGTGGAAGTCAAATGATGAGATTGGTAACTTGGTGGCAGAATACAATAACATGTTGGTTAAACTGGAGAAAAGTTCCGAATTGTTAGCTCAGTCTGAAAGGGAAAGTGCATGGCGGGAAATGGCCAAGCAGGTAGCTCATGAAATTAAAAACCCATTAACGCCCATGAAACTCAACATTCAACATCTGCAACGTGTTGTTGAAACACATCCGGATGATATTAATGAACGGGTTAATAAAGTATCACAGATGTTAATTGAACAGATTGATACCTTGTCGCATATTGCTACAGAGTTTTCTAATTTTGCTAAATTACCTAATGCTAATTTAGAGATCGTTAATTTGTTTGATGTGTTGCAAAATGTGACGCATTTGTTTCAGCAAAATACCAAATGCGATATTTTTTTAAATGCTCCTGAATTGTTGCCTATTATGGCGGATAAGGATCAGTGTCTGCGTATTTTTACTAATTTATTAAAAAATGCAGAGCAGTCAATCCCTGAAAACAGAAAAGGTAAAATTGAAATCATAGCCTATGTTTCCGAAACAACTATTACTATTAAAGTGAAAGACAATGGTTGTGGTGTTTCAAATGAGGTGAAACCTAAATTATTTACGCCTAATTTTACAACCAAATCAACAGGTACGGGTTTAGGCTTAGCAATGGTTAAAAATACAATTGTATCTTTTAACGGAACAATTACGTTTGAAACAGAGTTGAACCAAGGAACTATTTTTACTATTGTTTTTCCGGTAGTAACAGAAAATAAATTATAATTTTTTCAGACTTTTGTTTTGAGTATTATACAAAAACAAGTCGTCTTTTTTTATACAATAAAAAAGAGTTGAATGTATAGATTCTATACTATCATATTCATTAGGCAGTAAGGTTTCTCCTTTATTTGTTATCAATCCTTCCAGCTCATTAAGTGTGGTTTTGCAAAAAGTAGTATTTAAGTACTCAATTTTTCCACCTTTCAAGTTAAACAATGATTTTCCTTGTGTATTTATAATTTGATATAAGTCCTTTTTATAAACAATAGCAATATCATTTTTAAAATCTTCAGCCCCGTCAAAATCTATAGTGGTAATAGCTTTTAATTTTCTATCTACAAATCCGTATTTATTATTTTTTTGTATTCTGATAATATCGCATTGCGCAAAAAACAAATTAGTATAGGAGCCAAAATTGATACTGTAGCGTCCGTTGGCATCTACTAATGCTATTTCATCATCCTGTATGAGTTTAAAGTATTTTCCGTTTGTATAATAATTGGCTTCGTATGCTTTGTCATAATCATAATCAATGGAGGTGATAAAACATTTTTCTTTACAGTTGTAAAAGCCATATAAATTATTTTTGACAATTAAATAAATTTCATTTTGACAATAGGTGATATAATCATAATCAGCAGATAGAATCAGTTCCTCATTTACCGTCATTAATCCAAAGCGGTTATTTTTTTTAACTATGGCAATTGAATTGGTGTCTACATCCGATACCCAGTCCCATTGTGCCGTTAAAGCTTTATTATTAATATCAACTATACCGTAGTGTTTTGTGGATTGATAATAAGCGTAGTTGTTTTTAAAATTTCCTAATTTATTATATGTAAAAGGTATAATGATTTCTCCTTTGGCATTAATAGCGCCATAGCTATTGTTTAATTTACACACAAATAAATTATTAGAAGAAGCGCTTATATCCTGATATCCTTTTGAGATAATTTGGGAAGAACGGTTTAATAAAAAATATAAATTATCTTTTTTTACAATGGCAATTCCGTTTTTATAACTTTCGGCTTCCTCATAATATTGGCTTGATACGGTATTTCCTTCTTTATCTATGTAAAAGCAGCTGTCGTTTTTGCAAACAGAGGCAAGTCCTTCATAAAACGGAAAAGCATCATCGTACTGAGGTTTAATTATCCAATTACCTAATGTGTCAATAAAGCCGAACTTTTCATGTAAATTTTCGAGGGGAATTAAAATATTTTGCGATAACGAAATTTCTTTTTGAATTTCCTCATTATAAGGATAATCAGGATAGGTATTTAAAAAACGGTTTAGCTCTTCTTTATTATATTTTTTTACAGACAGGCTATATATTAATTTCCAAGCAGCCTCACGGGTTAATGGAGTGCTGTAATGTGTGACGAATCGATGCAGGCTATCGGGAGAATGAAATTGCTGTGTGAGTTCAAACAATCTGCTTTCAGCAGTTTTAATGTGAGTGTTTTTTTGGAAACGTTTTATAAAAACCTGCAGTTGTTGTAAGGTTTTTTGAGGGGTTTCTTCCTCATATTCAAAATCATCATATAATTTTAAGGCCTTTGGATAGAAACTACTCTGAGGATATTTTAATAAGAATTCGCGCACACTATCACTTGAATGAGTAGACTGAATTTGCTGAAACACTATTTGATCTCGTAAAATATAACAAATTGGGATTAATGAATCACCTGCAAAATAAAAAGTACTTAAAAAATGATTTAGTTGATTTACGGAGTTATTGGAACAGTAAAATTTAAATCCAAGATGGCTGATTTTTTTTGTTAAAACAGTTATGCTTTCATTGTTGATATGGTATAATGCATAACTGGAAGTGTCTTTAAAATGCTTTTTACAAATGGTAATATATTTGGCAGCACTATCAATATTTGAAAAAGGGTTGTCGTTTCTTTGATAAATAGTTGCCAATCCAAATGAAGATTCGGAGGGATATTTTACAAGGCATTTATAAAATAATGTTTTTGCCTTAAAATAGTCATAAATAGAAAGAGCTTCATAAGCATCCGAAATTTTATTTCCCCATGCTTTTGATACG
>JAEUTR010000051.1 GCA_016787365.1 Bacteroidia bacterium | reverse complement strand
AGTTACTTCTTTATTAATATTTAAATTTAAAATAGCTAATGATACATTTGGTGTTGGTACACGAACAGAGTTTGCAGTAAATTTACCGGCTAAGTGAGGTAATACTTTTTTCAAAGCACTTTCTGCACCAGTTTCGGTAATCACCATGTTTAATGCAGCCGAACGACCACGACGGTATTTTTTGTGGTAGTTATCTAATAAGTTTTGGTCATTAGTATATGAGTGAACCGTTTCAATATGCCCTTTTTGAATTCCTAATTCTTTGTCAATTACATAAAGTATAGGCATAATTGCATTAGTTGTACAAGAAGCGGCAGAGAAAATTTGTCCGTTTTTAGTATCTACCGTTTCATGGTTTACACCGTGAACTACGTTAGGCACATTTCCTTTTGCTGGAGCCGTTAATAATACTTTGCTAATACCTTTTGCTTTTAAATGACGGCTTAATTCTACATCATCTCTAAAAACACCTGTATTATCAATTAATAAAGCATTATCAATGCCATAGGCTGTATAATCTACATCTTCTGGATTTTTTGCATCAATCATGTGAACCGTATGTCCGTTAATGATTAATGCTTTATTTTCTAAATCTTCAATAACAGTACCAGGAAAGTTTCCGTGAACAGAATCTGTACGTAATAAATCCGCACGTTTAATAATATCATCGTTGCTGCTTCCACGAGTAACAATGGCACGTAAGCGTAATTGTTCTCCTTTACCTGCCTGAGAAATTAATTCGCGGGCTGCTAAACGTCCAATACGACCAAAACCATATAGTACAACATCTTTAGGTGTAACAGTAGATTTTGCACCTATTAAATCTTTTAATTTATTACCAATAAATTCATCAACCGATTTAAAGTTTGCTTTTTCTTGTTGGTATTCAAAAGCCAATTTTCCGATATCCACACGAGAAGGACAAACATCTGTATTATAAATAGCTGTTGCAATGGCTAGTGTATCATTTACAGAAATGGTTTTCTTTACAATATTTTTAGCATATAAATGTAAGTTCATAATTTCACTCACACTTCTATCTACTAGCTGATTTCTAAATAAAATTAATTCAATGGATTTTTCGAACCATAATTTTCCAATGGTTCCAATTAGTTCAATCGCGGCCTTTTCCTGAACAATCCAATCGTTTAGTTGCGTTTCATAAGCGGCATTTGCTGTTTCTTTGGTTTGCATAGTTTGTTTTTTCTTATTTGTGTTACTTGTTATTTTATCAATTACAAATCTTTATGAATTTGCGAATCTGTGTATGTTAAGCTTTGAGTCTGCGATTTATATATTCCTACTAAATTCGTATTACTCTAGTCTTCATCATGCCCATAATTTTCAGGAATCTCTTCATCGCTATCCGTGTCATCATCTTCATTTTCACTTCCAAATTCATCATCTTCACTTATTATATCTTCACCTTCCTCACCTTCCAAATGATTTAAATCTCCTTCATCAATACCTATGGTATCATTTTTAATAGCTTTATAAATTTCACTTTCATCAGCAATTTCAGGATCATTTAACATAGTTGCCATTGCCTGATCAGGTGTTAATTCTCCTTTAGCCATTTGAGTTTGTTTATACTGTTTTGGAGGGTTACCAATAGATTTTACACAGGCAGGATAAGTTCCTTTTGGATTGTCGGGCAATATTTTCATTAACTCAATGCAAAAAGCCCATTTCACAGCAGGGTCAAATACATACATAAAACGTTGACGTGGACTATCAATGTATTTGGCGATTTTTGTTTTAATCATTAAGTTTTTAGGCGAAACACCTTTTTTTACTTCATCAGCATCTAGAGGTAAATCTTCCGGACGCAGCGTAATTTCCTGATCTTTTCTCCAATAATCATCACTTACAAAAAAAGAAGCAGCATGTTTTTTATCAAACTTATATGCATCCTGAATAGCGTTATGAAAATCTTCGAATGTTTGACCGGATAATATTTCTATTTCCCTGTAAATATCTTCATTGTCTTCTATAAATAATTTAAACTTGTATACAGCCATTTTATTTTTTAGTTAATGAGTTGTTGAATTATTGAAATTTTTCAATCTCCAAATCAATAATTATTTAATTAGTTTTTGTTACAATTGCATTGTTTCCATCAAAATTAACATTCCAATCAGTATTAAATATTTTTGTTAAGTACCGTTTGTATAATTTTAATCGAGCGTTTCCTTTAATTTTATTTTTCTGTACATCGGTATCAACAACATGTACATCTTCATCATCTCTATCAAGGGCGTGAAACTCATAGATATTTACTTTTGAATGTTGTTCCATAAAATCTTTAACAATTTTCACAATGGTATTCATCACTCTGTATACTTCTCCGCGGTTTGTGGTCACATATTCTTCTCCTTCAAATTCTTCATTAATTACACCAAATACAATCGTAGAGTGAAGGATGTTATCTTGTCTACGTCCAAAACGAACTTCGTAGCGCAAGCCCGACGATGTATTAAAATAATACACGCCTGCACTTTTTATAGGAGGGAATTCGATTGGGAATGTAGAGTTTTCAGGCATACAGTTATGCTAAAATAGTGTTCGTTTGTTTTTTAAATCTATCAGCTAACACCAAATCTTTTGTACCTGCAGAATAATCGTAAAATCCTTTTCCGCTTTTTACACCTAAATGTCCGGCAGTAACCATATTAACTAATAATGGACACGGTGCATATTTTGGATTTCCAAAGCCATCCTGTAATACACGTAAAATATTTAAGCAAACATCTAAACCAATAAAATCAGCTAATTGTAAAGGTCCCATAGGATGAGCCATACCTAATTTCATAACAGTATCAATTTCTTCAACACCTGCAACGCCTTCGTATAAAGTAATAATGGCTTCGTTAATCATTGGCATTAAAATTTTGTTAGCCACAAATCCCGGATAATCATTAACTTCAGTAGGAATTTTATTTAATTTTTTTGAAGTTTCCATAATTAACTGACATACTTCGTTGCTTGTAGAATAACCACGAATC
>JAEUTR010000017.1 GCA_016787365.1 Bacteroidia bacterium | reverse complement strand
CAGGATTTATTAAAAAATCAATTTTTGTAAAAAGTGGAAATCATTTAGAACAAATTGCATTTGATGATATATTGTATATTGAAGGAATGGGCGACTACAGAAGTATATTCTGTGTAAATAAAAGAGTAATGACTTTACAAACGTTTTATGATTTGGAGAAAGAAATTCCTGAAACTATAATTTGTAGAGTTCATAAATCATACATGGTATCAATAAATAAAATAAATACTATTGAACGCGATCAAGTTAAAATTGGAAATAAATTTATTCCAATTTCTGAAACCTATAAAAAAACGTTTTTAACCTTACTAAAAAACAAATAATGTTTGTATAGTTTATTTTATTGATAATTTCACACACTGTAGTTATATTTCATATACCAAAATCTTTCCTATACTTCGGATTTTTTTCTTTGCGTAATGTCAAGTCCAAATTAACACGTAACAATTTTCAAAAATCCATTTTACAGAGTAATAACAGGAGTTTGCAGATTACATTTTAAAAATCTCAAGAATTCACTGACATTTGTTTCATTATTAATTAAACTCCTAAAAACATGAAACACATCACGCTATTGTATATTGCATTAGTTATTGCTTTTTCGGCAACTAGTCAGAATACATCAAATAAAATTGATAATTTATTTACCGATTGGAAAAAAGATAATAATCCTGGAGGTGTTGTAATGGTATCACACAAAAACAAACTTATCTTTTCAAAAGCATACGGTTTAGCAAATATTTCATACAATATTCCTAATGAGAAAGAAACTGTTTTCAATACCGGTTCGGTATCAAAGCAATTTACAGCAATGGGTATTGTTTTATTGCAATTGGAAGGGAAGCTATCAGTTGATGATGATATTCATAAGTATTTACCTGAGTTGAATGATTTTGGCAAACCAATTACTATAAGACATTTATTGCATCATACAAGCGGACTTCGAAGTTCACCCGAATTATTTGGACTTGCTGGATGGAGAGATGGTGACGCTATTTTAAATGACGATGTTTATAGGTATTTATACAAACAAGTTGATTTAAACTTCGAACCAGGTTCAGAATATATGTACTCTAATTCAGGCTACATCCTACTTGCAAAAATAATTGAAAACATTACTAAACAAGATTTTAAAAGCTGGATGAAAGAAAAAATATTTCAACCTCTTAAAATGAATTCCACTTTTATTGAAGAAGAATATTTAAAAATCAACACTAAAATAGCAAGTTCATATGCTGAAACAGGTCCTTCAGTTTTTCAATCTGTCGAAAACACTGATTTAAGTTATGGCGCATCCAATGTTTATTCAACAACATCAGATATTTTAAATTGGGCAAAGAATTTTAGTCAAGCCCCAAGCGAATGGCAAAAAGCATTTTCACTGCTTAAAACCTTGGATACAATGGATAATGGCAAAAAAAACAATTATGCCTTTGGGATTTTTTTGGATGATTTTTTTGGAAATGAAAGAGTACAACACACTGGTGCTGTTGCTGGTTTTCGATCAATAATGTATTCTTATCCGGTTGAAAACTTAGAAATAGTTATACTTTCAAATTTCACAACTAACCAACTATTCAAAATGGCAGATCAAATTAGTCAACTATTTTTAGAAAACAAATCAATTGTAAACAAAAATAAGTTTACAATAAACCCAGTTAAACTTAGTAGCGAAGGTTTAAAAAAACATGAAGGAATGTATTGGAATGATATAGATAATTATTCCCGAAAAATATATGTTGAAAATGACACCTTGTGGTATTTGAGAACTAATAACAATAAAAAATCACATTTAATACCTATATCCGAACATGAGTTTCAGATGAGTGGCATAAATGAAAAGTTGATTATTTCATTTGATAAAAACACCGGTAAAATGAGTATGATAACTGCTGATAATACTGTCACAACTTTTGAAAAGTATAACGACAAAGCACATACAATAAAGGATTTGCAAGACTATACGGGTACCTTTTACAGCCCTGAATTAGAAACATACTATACTATAAGTTTAAAGGGAGATAAATTATTTGGCTATCATAACCGCTTTGGTGAATTTGAGATACAAACACTAAAAAAAGATGTTTTAAATTGGGGAGGTATGGCAATCTCAAAACACAAAAGAAACAAGAATGGAGATGTTATTGGATTCGAGGTTACAATTAATAGAATTCGAAATTTGCGATTTGAAAAAAGACAAGCACAATAATAGTTGAGCAATGGAATAGTTGCTTATTACATCTTCTTTTTTAATTTTTCAAGCATTTTCACCCCCCTTAAGTTTCATTTAGTAATCTTAATAATTGTAACTAATAACTGTTTCACTACACATAAACGTAACAAACGGCAGTTATACAAACCAAAACATTAATTACATTTATACTGTAAATTTGATCAATAAACTCTAAGCATTAAGCATCGCCTTTCTGCTTGTTATAGGTTATTATAAACAAACATAAAAGAGTGCTAGATGCTTAAAATACTTTACATTTTTTTAATTGGGCTTTCAACAAGTTACGCTGCCTTTGGGCAATCTTTTGAAAAGAATATTACGTTAAATTTTAAGTTGGATACTTTGAAATTATTTGACTCAACCCGAAATAGAGAAATTCCTATAGCCATTTATAAACCAACATCAAACGTTTCAGGACAACAAAAACTCATCCTTTTAAGCCATGGCTACGGCCAAAATAAAGGTGGCGACTATTTAGCATACTCATACTTAACAGAGTTCTTAGCCTCTAAAGGATATTATGTTGTAAGTATTCAACATGAACTAGCAACTGACAGTTTATTACCACTGACAGGAACACCTCAAATTGTTAGAAGACCTTTTTGGGAACGTGGCGCGGATAATATTTTCTTTGTTATAAACGCACTTAAAAAATCTAATCCAGATTTGGATTTTAAACATATCACGCTAATAGGACATTCAAATGGTGGAGATATGACAGCTCTTTTCCCACAAAAACACCCAAACATAGTTCAGAAAATTATAACCTTGGATAACCGAAGAATGACCTTGCCAAAAACAAAAAAAGTCAAAGTTTATTCCTTGCGTTCAAGTGACCAACCGGCAGATGAAGGAGTTTTACCTAATGAAAAGGATATTCTAAAATATGGAATAAAAATCATAAAATTGGAAAACACAACACATAACGAAATGGACGACAATGCTAATCAAGAACAGCGAAAAGAAATTAGAAATCATGTGCAAACCTTTTTAAACGAATGAAAAAGAACTTCTCTTTAAACTTCATAATAATATTATTTATTTTTTTCTCTGCTAATTTATTTAGTCAATCTTGTAATTGTTCGGAAACATTTTCATGGCTAAAAGAAACATTCGAGAAAAACGATG
>JAEUTR010000010.1 GCA_016787365.1 Bacteroidia bacterium | reverse complement strand
CATCTAAAACTGCTGTAATTGTACCGCCTAATTCAGGATTCTGAATATCAGTAAAGTGAGCTTTCCATAAACGACTTGGACTTGAAAATGAGTTTGTTGTTGCAAAGTATAAATCATTAGGATGAGATGGATCCCATGCCGCATCTTCAGGACGTAAGAAATTTGTAATGTTGGCGTTGTTACTATTTGTATTTAAAGTTGCACCCGAAATGTTTTCTACATTACCTAAGTTAACTAAGCTAAATGTTGTGTTAGCCGTTGGAACTATTGAACTTGTTTCAGCAGTTAAACCATCTACTGCAATTCCAAATAAGTTTCCATTAGTTAAACCTGCTTTTTCTACATCTGATCCTGTATTTGTTTTTGTTCCTATGTAAACGTATACTTGACCTGGAGTAAAATCATCCGTTCCAACAACAACTGTTTTGTCTCCTGTAAATGGATTAGCTACGGCATTTTCCCATGTAAACTTTCCTAACCTTGGTAATTCATATGTCGTGCCTGCTTCTGCTCCTGAAACAATATGCGCAAAACCTCTACCTTCTGTTCCGTTTTCTTCTCCATTCATAAATATTTTTTCAGTTGTACCATTACCAGTAACTACATTATAAAATGCAGATGTTGCTGGTAAATCTGCTGAGCAAAGACGACCTAAAGCTGCAAGGGTTGAAGTGTTTATCGCGTATCCACTTCCATTCCAAAGTTTAACATTTTGTATTAAGTCGCTACCACTAACAACAGATAAATCATTTTTATTAATCACCCATTTAGAAACAAATGCTCCTTTTTGTCCATGAGCTCGCACGCTTCCGGCAGAAGTGCCCATTTCGTGATTCATTAATAAAGTAAATGTTCCATTATTATTATCGTAAGCACCTAAACCATCTGGTAATCCACACAATGTATAATTTCCAACTGCATCTCCAGCTGTTAAAATTGAAGTAAATGATGCATTTGGTACGCTTGGTAACATATAAGGTGTTTGTGATGTTGATGGACCAGTTTGCCCTTGAGTTAATAATGGTGCAGTTTCATTATAGTGTGGAATTTTGTTGGCACCAGAAAGTCTGTATACAAATACATGACTTAAGTTTGTTGTTGCAATGGCAACTCCATTTTCTGAACCATTTAATGTTGTTTGTCCGTAATCATTATCATTACCAATAGCAATAGTACTATCATTAATAATTGCTAATCCTTCCGCTTTTTCAAGATCTGATGGCCATCCATTAGCCATTAAATCCATAAATAAAGTTTTAGTCACAGGTTTAATATTATTAGTTGTTAAACCATTGATGTCCACTAATGCTTCTAATGTTAAACCACCATACAAACCAGAGTTAACTGGAGTTGCTTGATTGATATTAATTAAATATATCTTTTTAAAATCCGAAGTTCCTCTTAATGCCGCTTCCATTACTAAAAAGGTACTGTCGTTAATCGCTGCCATATCACCGATTTTCCAATCCCTTAAACGTATTTGATTTGCTCCGCTTGCACCAACGATACCATCATTTAAATAAGCAAACATTCTCATTTGATTATTTGCAGGATTGATTTCTATGATTCTGTGTACACGAGAATTTTCACCTACAGTTTTAGTTGGATATAGTAATGGACTTTGTATGATCGCATAAATTTTCCCATTTGGAGCAATTGTAAGTCCTTCAAAACCTCTATTATTTTTACGGTATTTAAATACTGTATCCATTGCCGTATCTTCTGCTTCTATGCCAGATAAATTACCATATGGCGTATAACGTTTTAGGACTTTACCCGCTGAATTTAATTTCCAAACAGTCGGTCCTCCTTCTTCACATACCCAAAAATTACCATCTTTGTCAACTGCAATCCCTTCTGAGTCAATGCCCCAAATATCTTTGTTAGCTAATTTACTGCTAAAATTAGCGCAATTATTTACCGTATCTGTTGATATTAGTTCCGCAGCGGTACTGCCAAATCCAGTAGGATTTAATAAGCCTGTAGCGCCTGTTCCATTTGGTCTTTTTACTGATATCGTTTGAAGTATTTGTAATGAATCTGCATTTAGACGTATGCGATGTATTTTTGGTGCGTAGGTTGGAAAACCATATATTTTATCATATGTAGGTTTGCAGCCTACAGTACCTATTGGTGTAGCAGTTAAATTAGCATTTGCTGCATCTACGTTTACACCTCTATCAGAGATTGTCCAAAATTCCTTGCCATTAGTTCCTGATATTGGATAAAGACCAGAGAATCCTGCTTCTCTAAAATTAACTCCTTGAAAGGTACCAATTGGTGCTGAAGAATTATTTTTATAATCTTGTAACAAATTAATCTGTGCCTCCGAAGCTAAATTGCTCAACACGGCAGCTGTTAGTGAGAATAAGGTTTTAGTAATGTTTTTTTTCATGATTTTTTTGCAGCGAAGCTACAGTTGTTTTCATCAAGAAGTATTAACAGAATTTTATTAAATAACTAATTAGTAAGCTATTCTTTTTAATTATGAGTTAACATGAACTATACTTTAACGGTATTTATAGAGAAAAAAATAGATATAAATGATGTTAGCTTATACTTAAATTATCAAAACAAGCAAGCATTATATCTAAACTAACACCAACAGTTGCGCAATCATGTTGACTGATAAGATAAGCTGAATTTATTTCCTCAATTCGAAATTATTACCCAAATAAACACGTCTTACCATTTCATCATTAGCTAAATCTTCGGCAGAACCGGATTTAATAACCTCGCCTGCATATAGTAAATATGTTCTGTCGGTAATATTTAATGTTTCGTGTACATTGTGATCGGTAATTAAAATACCGATATTTTTATCCTTTAATTTACGTACCACGCTCTGAATATCTTCCACAGCGATAGGATCAACGCCTGCAAATGGCTCATCCAGTAAAATAAATTTGGGATCTGTTGCTAAAGCACGTGCAATTTCGGTTCTTCTTCTTTCTCCGCCTGATAATTGATCACCTAAATTTTTACGAACATGGTGTAACGCAAATTCATCTAATAAACTCTCAACCTTATGCTCTTGTTCTGCCTTCGTTTTTTTTGTCATTTGCAAAACAGCGCGTAAATTATCTTCGATACTCAATTTTCTGAATACAGAAGCTTCCTGAGGCAAATAACCAACTCCCAGTTGGGCGCGTTTGTACATTGGTTCGTTGGTAATATCTCTATCGTCTAAAAAAATCTTTCCGGAATTGGGTTTCACCATTCCTACAATCATATAAAACGATGTTGTTTTACCGGCACCATTTGGCCCCAATAATCCAACAATTTCGCCCTGTTGCACCTGAACGCTAACATTGTTCGCAACAGTTCTGCTTTTATATTTTTTTACTAAATTTTCTGAACGAAGAATCATGCCATTAAACTAATATCCACCAAATATAATCAAAGATATGCGATTGAAATTACAAAATTTGTGAATATAAGCGTTGGAATTTTTGGTATTAAATAATGGCAAATTCCGTAATATTGATCTGATACATCAGCTTAAAACATTAACTGAAACCCAAACTTAACACCAAAATTATCAATGGCTCTTGGTCTTAAATAGGTTGAGCGCCATAATGCATCCACCCTAAATACTTTAAATATATTTTCAATTCCGGCACTTACCTCAACATATGGTTCGTTATTTAAAGCACTTAACGTGTTCGGAAAAATTAAGGTTTTCCTGTTTTTTTCATTCACACTTCCCCAAAGTGCTTTACAGGTAACAACTTCGCGCCATTTTAATTTTTTAATTAAAGGGATTTTATTAAACAATAAACCTTCGAAGTGATGAAACATACCCACCGAAGCATATTGATCGCTTGCAAATTCGTAATATTTCATCATATTGAAAGACATATAATCATATACATAGGTTTCATTACCCCCATGCAACTCCATTAAAGGATAAGGAACTGCTCCATAAATTTTACCTAGTTCTGCTGTATAATCAGTATAACCTAACAAAGAAATTAAACGAATACGGTCGCTGATATTCAATACAACTTTTTGGTAATCGTATTCGCCACGAAATGCATTTTGTAATGATTTAGCATAATTTACTTGTAAAACAGGCCATTTAGTTCCTAAACTAATTCTGCTAAAATCACCGCTAATAAATTTTTCTTTATAGGCAAATCGTACATTTAATCTTACCTCTGTATTTTTTATATTTTCTTTGGTATCAATACTTCCATCTTTTTTATAATACTTATAGGCATTTGTAATTAAAGGCGTAATTGTTCTTCCTATTAAAGTGACTTTAGAGGTTAGTCCATCTACCCATTCCCTTTCGTACCAAGCATACGTTTGATCAACTCTGGTTAAATTAGTTAAAGGACTTGTTCTGAATAAAGATGCAAAAATATTATCCTGAGAAAATCCATTCTGACTTTGACCTAAAATTTCATAATCACTTTTATAGGTCATTCCTACCAGTTGTCTATGAGGCTTTTTAGATATAAAACTTTTAAATCCTAAACTATATTTAAATTTCTCATCTTTAAATCCATACGCAACATAACCTTGCAACTCATACCAACGACTAAATTTACTACTCGTCCTACCTCCAAATCTCACACGGGTCCCTTCAATCCGGTTATAACTTAATAAGTTAAAATAGGGGCCAACCTCAAAATTATTAAACACTTTATATCCCGAAACAAAAATGGTAAATATATCTACCCACGTTTTATATACCGGTAATGTTTTAATCGTATCAATCATGTGGTAAATTTTCTTTTCCCTCGCAGTTAAACTATCATGGCGGTTATTATTCCAAAATTCATCGGATTGTTTTAATGCATTGTCCTCAACAATAATTTTATCCCCAAACTCATAAAACTTAACATCCTTAGGCTGGTTAATCACAAAATTTTTATAGGATGTAGTTTTTCTTCCATAAATACCAACCTGATTTTTATTCATAGCAAAATCAATAATTAAACGGTCTTTACTTAACATCCAAGTACTATCAATTTGCGAAAATTCCTGAACAATATTAGCAGCGTTTATGAAATTAATATTCGCATCTTTTGGAATACTCATTTCTAAACGTTTTACTGCCCATGTAGAATCTGCTATCCAGATGTTTCCACTAAAACATAACTCCTGCGGGCGTTTAGATTTAAATCTTATATGGTAACACCATGTATTACCAATAAACAAACTGTCTTCCAGATAAAATTTATAGTAAAAAAAGCAGTTATCGGAAATAGGACTCACAAAATCTTTTCCAAACACCAAAATATGATTATCATAAATATTGATGTTTTGGTACATATCACCCATGACAGAAGTAATGCTAGTATTTTCAATACCTGTTATTTTATTAGCTCTAATCACCTCTTTTTTAAGCGAAGGATTACTTCTGTAATAAATGTCCGAAATGGCCTCCGTAATAAAAATTGGCAGAGATGGCTTTTCTCCTGAGTTTAAACTATCCACATTATCAAATACAAACTTAATAGGCTTAAACACTTTTTTTTCGCGCATTTCCTTTGGAATACGGTTCAAATCAAATTCTACTTTATTATATGTTTCGTATTGATAAGCATCTAATTCCCGTCTATTATTAAATTCTTTGTGAGAAATCACATTCCTTATAATCCGATGAGCAGGATTTTCGCCCGGTTTAACAACAACTTCCA
>JAEUTR010000469.1 GCA_016787365.1 Bacteroidia bacterium | reverse complement strand
TTTTTTATGTATTTATAACATGGATTGTTTTAAAGATTTAGTTAAATTTGGAGTCGATATATCTTTTGAAAACAATAAAAAAATTGTTAAAAATATGCCCCACAATTGGAATAAATTGTCTAAATCTATTTATAACAATGAACCAAATTATGGTATTCTAACCGGTAAATCCAATGATATTTTTGTCATCGATTTAGATAAAAAAGATGATGAGTTTATTGGTTTAAAATGGATTCAAGATAATTTTGGAAATCTAAAATCATTAAATACTCTTATTACAACTACTCCTTCCGGTGGTTATCATATTTATTTTAAATACACTGATATTATTAAAACAACAATGAATCTTTATAATCTTCATATTGATATTTTATCCGAAAACCGGTGTGTTTTTGAAGGTGAAATGTATAATCTATTCTTAGAAAAACCCATTAGAAATCTTTCACAAAATGAATTTGATATACTTTTAAATATTATTAATAATCCATCAAATAATAACAACTCTAAACAACTTATTAAATATGACTTTTCTAAAATCAATAAAAAATTTAACAAACCTAAAGATACTACTTGGGAAGTTGAAAAACTTGAAAAATCTATCAAATTTACTCCCAATTGTAAAGAATGTTTAGTCGGTGATAAACAACACTCTCAAGACAATCATTCCTGTTTATTTATTAACAATGATAAATCTGTCGTTAAAACCTGTTATTCTTGTGGTCAAGAAAATCTTGATAAAAAAGAATCTAAACAAATTATCAATATTGTTAATGTTATCTTACAAAAAGAAGATGTTGAAAACACTGTCTATAAATCTTTAGTTAAAGATATTGATGATTATGGTCAAGAACATTCTTTAAAACGTGCTAAACACACTGGTATCGTTTATCATCAAGTAAAACCTTATGCTTATGTTAAATTACACGAACCTATGGACTTTCTTAATGAAATTTTTTTAGATGACCCAGACTTTAAATCTCATCCTAAAAATATTGATAATCTAATTCACTATATGAAAATGTATGATTCTTCTACTTTTCCATTTATTAAATTTAATAAAGATTACATTGGCTTTTCTAATGGTCTTTACAATTTGATTACTTGTGAATTCTTTGAAAATTATTCTAATAATGATATTGTTTGTTATAAATACATTGATAAACCTTTCGTTTTTTCTATGGATACACCCTACCTTGATATTATTCTTGATTATCAATTTGATAGTGATGTTAAACACTTTATTTATACTTGTTTAGGTCGTATGTTTGGTATTCGTGATAACTTTGGATTTATGTTATATCTTCTTGGTGAAGCGGGCTGCGGTAAATCTCTTATTATTGATATTGTCTGTGAATGTTTTAACTTTATTGGTAGTATTAATGATTCTTTTGAACGTAAGTATGGTCTTAGTTATCTTTATGATAAAGATATTGTCGTTTGTGATGACCTTCCTAAAAACATTAAAGATATCCTTCCCCAACAAACATTTCAAAGTATGATTACTAATGGCCGCGTCGCCACCGCCGTTAAAAATAAAGATGCTATTGACGGTGTTTGGAATGTGCCTATTCTATTCGCTGGCAATTGGTTCCCTGATTATATAGACAAAGGGCAAATTTCACGCCGCTTACTAGTCGCCAATTTTGAAAAAAATGTCTATACTCCCGATACTTCCCTTAAACAAAAAATTATTGATAATGAACTACCCAACTTTATTTATAAATGCACAAAGTATTATAAGGAACTCTTAGATAAAAGTGCTAATAAATCTATCTGGGATATGTGCCCTGACTATTTTAAAGACCAACAAGAAGAACTACGAATTGAACGTAATCCACTTTATAAATACTTAATTGAAAATACCTATTTTGAAGCTGGTTCTCAAATACCTTTAAATGAAATAAAATCAAACTTTGAAATGTGGCTTGATAAAAAAGTATCAAAGTTAGACCACGGAACATTTGGTCAAGTAAATCCTAATTATATCATTGATAAAATTACTATATGTAAAAGTTGTAAGAAAAAACATAAGAAAGGTTGTTGTGATGATTATGGAAGAACTAACAGAAGTGCAGGAATGTTTGTTAATAATCTAAAAATGAATATTTAATACATACCAGCGTATTCGTTTTATTGAATTTTTGTGATTATGTGATTATGTTCGTAATTCAAAAACTATTGA
>JAEUTR010000689.1 GCA_016787365.1 Bacteroidia bacterium | reverse complement strand
GAAAAACATACATTCAAAAACTTATAAAAGAATAAAAATATTCTTTTATACCAATTTATTTCTTAAATCTTTTTTTACTCTATTACATAAAATCCCTTATTATTTGATACTTTATTCAATTACAAACGACTACAAATAACTGTATTCGAATCTAAGCGACTAATAACCGAATGTTTTTTTAAGTCGTATTTACCTTTGTGCTGTCGAAAATGATGAAGCGCTTCAAAATCAAAAAACGACAAAAATTATCCCATTGGTAATCGGGATGTAGAAAGTATAATAATTAAAAAAAAGAAAACATGATGAACACATTAAGAAACCGCGTACAGTTAATTGGTAATTTAGGTACAACTCCTGAAATCAAAACTTTAGAAGGAGGAAAAAAAATGGCAAAATTAGTAATTGCTACTAATGAATCTTTTAAAAATCAAAAAGGAGAAAAGATAACGGAAACAACATGGCATAACGTAACCGCATGGGGGAATAATGCTACTATAGCTGAAAAGTATTTACAAAAAGGAAGTGAAATTGCCATTGAAGGAAAACTTAAAAATAACAATTATACTGACAAAGATGGCGTTAAACGGTATGTTATTAATATTGAAGTAAACGAATTTATTATGCTTGGTAAAAAAGCATAATTTAATGTAACTATATAACAGAAATGCCCAATAGCAATCACTATTGGGCATTTTTAATTTAATCTTCGTGCCCTTTGGCATTTTTAATTTTTTGCTGAAGATACAATTCTTCTTCGCGTTGCATTTGCATTTTTAAAGAATCACTAATTTCTTTTCCACCTAACTTTTCAAGATTGGGTTTCCCTGCATTTACCCATGCTGTATACCAAAGACTCCCAACCATTGCAATACTTTCTCTCATTCTTCGTTCCACCTGTCCCTTAATCATTAAATCATAACGATTGGTATACTCGATCGAATACGTTTTCATCATCACACTGCCTCTATTTTCATATGCGTATTTTTGGTCAGTAGGAAACTCTTTATTTAGTATCGCTTCAAATTTCAGAACACTATCTACCGCCATATGACTATCATACACTACTTTCCATGCAGATTTAATTGGAGAGTCAATGTATTTTGCTCTACCTACAAAATAATCATACTCTTCTGCTTTTAACTCAGGTACTCTACTTTCCCAAAAACCATGAATACCCCTTTGTCCGGTTAATTGACCGTTATAATTTTCAGTTGTATGTAATGGTACATGAGCATCTGCAATATAATGTCCTAAATCTGCGCTATAATGAAGTATCCTGTCCAGATTTTCATCTTTAAATGCATTTAATAATTTATAATAATGTTTTTCAATTTGCCATGGAACAATACCATATGCCATCAATGTATCTTCACTATATTTTGCTATAGCCTGTTTCCAAAATTTTGGGACAGAATCAAATGCATGCGCTCCATAATGATCTATATCAATATAATGCCGAGGAGCCTCTCCTTCTACTCCATAACGGCGTTTATCCGGGTCAATTGCATGATTCGTAATAAACTCGATATGTGTTTTATAAAAAGATACCATTTCCGGAGGCAAAGTAAATACTGCCATACGGTTAATTCGCTTATGTCCATAAAACCCCCAAGATTGTGAGGCCTCTTTAGGTATCAAAACCCACAAACCAAAAACAACAAGAGCGACTATTCCTATTTTTTTCACAATCTTACTTTAAAGATATTCCTAGTAATAAAGATAGATATAAAACAATAAAAGCAAAAAAGTATTCAGGAGAGATAACAAGCGGAGAATAAGATCAAAAAAAAAAATCAGGTATAAACCTGATTTTGGAAACAAACAACTGCGTAAATTATTCTATTAGAAATTAAGAATAAAAAACATTTTTAATAATGGAACCGCATATTAATAAATACTATGCGCCTCCTAATAATAATAATACTTTTTTCATCTTTTTTTAAGTTTAAAAATTAATAATGGCGTAAAAGTATGTGATGTCTAATCCAAAAAATAGAGGGTTGCCCCCTCATTTTGATTTATTTCATAAAAAAAGTCCCATATGTAGCATATGGGACTTCAATTAAGAATTAAAATTAAGCTTTTGCTTCTTGTGCAGCTTTAATTTTAGCCTTGATATTCTCTGTAGTAGTAGAGTTTGGTCTTTCAATAGCAGAACCTGTTGCTCTATCCCATACTAAGCTTGCTAATACTCCTAATGCACGAGATACACCAAATAATACAGTATAAAAATCATATTCATGCATACCGTAGTGAACTAATAATGCACCAGAGTGAGCATCTACATTAGGCCAAGGGTTTTTAATTTTCCCTGTAGATTCTAAAATAGGAGGGGCTACTTCATATACCATCTGTACAATTTCGCAAATGTTATCATGCTTAATGTATGTTTTGTAGAAATCTTGTTGAGCTGTGAAACGAGGATCTGTTTTACGTAATACGGCATGTCCGTATCCTGGCACTACTTTTCCTTCAGCTAAAGTTTTCTTGATGTATTCAGCAATTTGTTCTTTAGTAGGTAAACCACCTCCTAAATTTTCTTTCAACTCCATAATCCAACTTAATACCTCCTGATTTGCCAAGCCATGTAAAGGACCCGCTAAACCATTCATACCAGCTGCAAATGCTAAATACGGATCGGATAATGCAGAACCTACCAAGTGAGTGGCATGTGCGGAAACATTCCCTCCTTCATGATCAACGTGGATAGTTAAGTATAAGCGCATTAAACGTTTCATGTCAAACTCTTCGTAACCCAACATATGAGCAAAATTTGCTGCCCAATCTAATTTATGATCCGGTTCAATATGAGCTCCATTTTTATATTTACGTCTGTAAATATATGCTGCAACTCTTGGTAAACGTGCAATTAAATTCATTGAATCTTCGTACACATAATCCCAATAGTCTTTTTTATTAATTCCTTTTGCATAGGCTTTAGCAAATAAACTTTCTGTTTGCATAGCCATAATACCAATTACAAACTGAGTCATTGGATGTGTGTCAGTAGGTAATTTTTCAATCACATCAAACACATGTTTTGGAACGTTACTGCGTTTTTGCCATTCGTTAGTAATAAAACTAACATCTTCTTGAGTTGGCAATTCACCAACCAACATCAAATAAAATATCCCTTCCGGTAATGGTTCTGTACCACCCGGAGCTTTTGGTAAATGTTTACGTAATTCAGGTATTGAATACCCTCTAAAACGAATTCCTTCTTCAGCGTCTAATTTAGATGTTTCTGTAACCATCCCAATCATACCCTTCATGCCCTGGTATACTTGAGCTACAGTAATTTCACCTAATTTTAAATCACCATGATTTTTGATAATATCTTTAATCTCTGCCGCTAAAGGCACTGCTTTCTCGCGAAACTTATCTTTTAATCTATCCATTTTTATAGTCGTTTTAAAAACCTTGTAAATTTATGCAGTGTATTGATTTAAACAAATTTAATTTGCATTATTTTTAAGTTATTTTAAAAAAATAAATGCGTGATTTTTATCATCATTAAAATGATTGTAATTGCCCAGATAAACTATCAGGAATATATACGAAAATGAAAATACAAAGATTTCTACCAGCGTATTAAAAAGAGATAAAATAAAAACAGAAAAAAAGGAGTTAGCAAAAGAAGGCTAATTCTTAAAATCAAAATTTGAAACTCTTTTGATGCCCTCATCTGAATATTTTTCAGTTTTAAAATGCTCATAACATTGTATCTTTTTTAGATAATATGAAGCGAACTTAGAAAAACAAGTAAAGACCAATTAGAGGGGTAGCCCCCTATTTAAAAATATCTTCAATTCTACAGGAAAACTACAATGTTAAAGCTACTTATTACTGGCAATTGGCTCAATTATTTAATCTATACCATTATTTCAATTTTCTCTTTTTGACAAAAATAAATTTAACACAAATTTTATAGTATGTCACAAAATATAAAACGTAACCGATAGACATAATTTCATAAAAAAACCCATCCGTTAGTACAGATGGGCTTTGTAGTGAGAAGGAGATTTGAACTCCTGACCTTCGGGTTATGAATCCGATGCTCTAACCAACTGAGCTACCTCACCAAATATTAAAAACAAAACCCTCTGTTATTTCAAAGGGTTTTGTTTGTGATCGTGTAGGGATTCGAACCCCAAACCTTCTCATCCGTAGTGAGATGCTCTATCCAGTTGAGCTACACAACCAATCCAAAAAATTTTGGAGTGCAAATATACTTATTTTAGTTAAATTGCAAACAATTTTAAACGAAATTTATGCAAACTATTATAGAATCCATTTGGAACAACAGAGATTTATTGAAAGAATCCT
>JAEUTR010000642.1 GCA_016787365.1 Bacteroidia bacterium | reverse complement strand
AATCTACTGGATGAAAAATATAAAAACTATACTATTGAAGCCCACGGAAATGAAGTTGGTTTCAAATCCAAATCATCATTTAATCTTGCATTTAAAAAGCATGTGGGCGTTACGCCTTCTGAATTTATAAAAACAAATAGTTAATTTACTTTTTGTAAGAATAATTTTTGAGAAAACATAACTTTCTCGTTATATATAATCACATTGTAAATCCCATTTGTTAAATCAGATAAATCTAATTTACTATCCTTTGTGATTATTCTGTTGTAATTATTTACCTTATTTCCATGCATATCAAAAATAACAGTTTCAAATGCACTATTTGCATCTATCCCGGATATATTTACAATACCTGTAGCACTTGGATTAGGGTATAGATTTATCAAATAATCTTGAATTTTTTCGGTAGATATGACTGATGAATAGTTCACATCATTATTAAAATCAACTTGCTTTAATTGATAATAGGTGATATTATCAGAATTTTCAGAAAATTCATCAAAAACATATTCTGTTTTTGTCGTTTTATTACTTCCGTTTATTTTAGCTACTGTATTAAAATATTGTCCATCTGTTGATTTTAAAATTTCAAAATAGTTATTATTTTCTTCTGAAGCAGTACTCCAAATAATTTGTCGATGAGATTTTGTTAGTTCTTTTATCTTAAAATCAAGTAATTCAACCGGTAGTACACCAGAAACCGGAATAAATGAATAGGAACAAAGATCTCCAGCATAACCATCTGTTCTTATGTAATATGTATTACCTACAGTTAATCCATTTAAAATCCACGTACCATTACTATTATTTGAGGCATAATTAACACAACTTCCCGAAATAACAGTATTAGCCCCACAGTTGCCACTTAAAACTGCTAATTGAACACCGTAGCCCAAAGTACAATTAAAAACATTATATTCAATAATAGCAGTACTTGAACTAGCTCTAAATTTAACCCACGAATCATTTTCGATAGTACCACAACCGCTTGGCGAAGATGCTGACGCTGTATAATTACATCTTGTAGAGCCTGAATAAGATTGATAAATATTCATCTGCACAGCCGAAGAACACTCATCAACAGGAATTGTAGTAGATTTTTCAACTGTAAATTCAATCACTTTAAATTTTAAATAACTATTTCCAAAGTACTCTTTCCCAACACCAATATAATAAGTTGTGTTTGCTGCTAATCCCTGAACACAAACCCCTACGGTATCTTTATATTTAAACGTAGTTGTTAAGCATCCTGATAAAGTTCCTCCTGAACAGCTACTCCATACCCCAATCGAATGGTTTTTATCTGTAGTATAACTTTCTAAAATTGTAAAATAAATGGATTCACCACTTAAACTACCCGTTGTATATTTAAATAAATAAACATCCTTATCGGTAAAAGAACTAGCCGATGCTGCACTTGATCCACAAGTTGCTGCCGAACTTACCCAATTTTCAACTCCATTAGTGCCCAAAGTAGTAATCCATCCAGAAGATGTATATCCATTAGTAATTGCTACAGCCGAAGCACATGAATACTGAGCTTTTAGATTAAAAGATGCAAATACTATAATTAATAACCCAATTGTATATTTATTCATATTCCTAATTAATTAAACTAAATTCAATGTCTTTAAAATTTATTATTTCTGAAATTTTTGATAGTATGTATTCTTTTACTTTA
>JAEUTR010000547.1 GCA_016787365.1 Bacteroidia bacterium | reverse complement strand
AGTGCTATGAGAAGCGAAGCTTCAACTATGGGAGACTTATACAAACTAAACCAATTCCATGTATCTATGTGGTTAAAAAACAAAAAGATTTTAATTACTATTGAAAAATATTCAAACTTTAATAAAAAATAAATAATTAATTTTAGCAACCATATAACCATTTAAACACTATTATGTCATTTATTCACACCATTGTAGCAAGACAAATTTTAGATTCTCGTGGAAATCCAACCATTGAAGTAGATGTAGTAACCGACCAAGGTATTTTAGGAAGAGCTGCCGTTCCATCAGGCGCATCAACAGGAATGCACGAAGCCGTTGAATTACGCGACAACGACAAAACACAATATTTAGGAAAAGGCGTTTTAAGAGCTGTAAATAATGTAAATACTGCAATTGCCGAAAAATTAAAAGGCATGTATATTTTTGATCAAGCGGCTATTGATGCGGCCATGATTGAATTAGATGGCAGCCAAAATAAAGCAAACTTAGGAGCTAATGCAATTTTAGGTGTTTCGTTAGCAGTTGCAAGAGCAGCATCTGAAGAATGCCGTCAGCCATTATACCGTTATGTGGGAGGAGTTAACTCAAATATTCTTCCTATTCCAATGATGAACATTTTAAATGGAGGTTCACATGCCGATAACGGAATTGATTTTCAGGAATTCATGATTATGCCTATTGGAGCAGAAAGCTTTAGCGAAGGTTTAAGAATGGGCACAGAAGTTTTTCATCATTTAAAAGCGGTTTTAAAATCACAGGGATTAGCTACTAACGTTGGAGATGAAGGTGGTTTTGCGCCAAACTTTAAAAACAATGAAGAAGCCATTAAAGCCGTAATGCAAGCCATTGACAAAGCTGGCTACAAAGCTGGTGAAGATATTTATATTGCAATGGATGCGGCTTCATCTGAGTTTTATAATACAGATGAAAAAGTATATCACTTTAAAAAATCAACGGGCGATAAATTAACATCCTCTCAAATGGTTGATTTTTGGGCTGATTGGAGAAAAAAATACCCTATCATTTCAATTGAAGATGGTTTTGCAGAAGAAGATTGGGATGGTTGGAAACTAATGACTGATAAATTAGGTTCATCAACGCAATTAGTTGGCGATGATTTATTTGTAACCAATGTTAACTTCTTACAAAAAGGAATTAACATGGGAGTAGCTAACTCTATTTTAGTTAAAGTAAACCAAATTGGTACCTTAACCGAAACCATTAATGCTGTTCAATTAGCACATACAAACAGTTATACATCAGTTATGAGCCACCGTAGTGGAGAAACAGAAGACACAACTATTGCAGATTTAGCAGTGGCATTAAGTTGCGGACAAATTAAAACGGGTTCAGCATCTCGTAGCGACCGGATTGCAAAATACAATCAGTTGTTGCGTATTGAAGAGCAATTAGGAAACAATGCACGCTACATTGGAAAAGACTTTAAGTTTTTAAAAAAGTAAGAAATACAAATTGAATTAAAATCCTGCTACGAAATAGCGGGATTTTTTTTGCTACAAAATATAGCAATAATTTACTACTTTTTGATTTATTTTTGGTACATGATTAAAGAAATAGTAATTGAACATTTAATTCATAAACAAGAACCTCGAATATTTTTAAGGTTTATTGCTGATAACGAAGCATCTGGACTAGCTCGTAATTTTTTACATGCGCGCTGGAGTGCTAGCCAATGCGCGTGGCATATATCTTATACGCCAGATTATTTCGAAAAAATTAGTGCTATATATTATCCTTATGGCGTTAGGTTATTTCAAAAAAATAATCCAATAGAATTTTTAAAAATACAGCCGCAAGATGTACATCAACCCGAATTAAAAGAACTTACACCAGAAGCTACTGAAAAAACGAAGGGGTTTGTGTTATGGCTTAAATCGCGAAGATATAGCCAAAATACCATTGCCACTTATACTGATGCATTACGAACCTTTTTTAAATATTACCATAATAAACCTATTTCGGATATTAGTAACGATGACTTAATTGCATTTAATAACAATTATATTTTGGCACATAAACTTTCGGCATCATACCAAAACCAAGTAGTTAATGCTGTAAAATTATTTTTTAGAACAGTTGAGTTAAAAATTATGCAACCCGAATTAATACACAGGCCAAAAACAATAAAACTATTACCAAACGTATTAAGTAAAGAAGAAATAAAATTAATTTTAAATGCGCTGGGCAATGTAAAACATAAAGCCATGCTAAGTTTAATATACAGTTGTGGATTAAGGCGTAGCGAACTATTAAGTTTAAAATTAACTGATATAGATTCGAGACGTCTCCTAGTAATTGTGAGACAAAGCAAGGGAAGAAAAGATAGAGTAGCCCCTTTGTCCGAAAAAATATTAGATCTATTACGAGATTATTATAAAGTTTACAAACCCAAATTATGGTTATTTGAAGGGCAAGATAAACAAAGCCAGTACGATGAAAGCAGTTTGGCAAACGTATTAAAGCAAGCCGTAGAAAAAAGTAAAATTAATAAGCCTGTTACTTTGCATTGGTTACGCCATAGCTATGCCACACATTTATTAGAAAACGGAACTGATTTAAGATATATACAAGAAATTTTGGGGCATAGCCGAAGCAGCACAACCGAAATTTATACACATGTAAGCGATTTGAGTATTAGGAAGGTAGTTTCACCTTTTGATAATTTATAAAAATGATTAATTTTGCTAAACAGCTAATATCACAAAAACCAATCATATTTGGTAAAATATACCAACTATGACGTATAAAATAAGTCATATAAGCTAGTTACCTGCAAGGCTAGACAAACCACAAGACATTGAAAACAT
>JAEUTR010000524.1 GCA_016787365.1 Bacteroidia bacterium | reverse complement strand
AGAAGAAATCAATAAATCGGAACTTAATCAACATATTATTAATATTTCGAGCCTAAGTAAAGGTTTATATTATCTCACTATTACTTCCGGTAATTATTCTCAGAATTTAAAATTCATAAAAGAATAAATAACACCATTCGTTTAGCTTAAAAGGACGGCAAAAGCTGTCCTTTTTTTATTAAAAAATCCCTATCTTTAAGGGTTATTTATCCATTATGAAGAAATCATTTCTACTCCTATTTTTGACTTTCATTTCTGTTTCAGAAATCTCTGCTCAAAACGAATATATCGATTACCGTTCCGCTACCAATCCACTTTACTGGAAAAACCGTAAACCCTTTGCCGATTATTGGCAACAGGACGTGCATTACACCATCAAAGCAACGCTAAATGACACAACTGATATCATTACCGGGCATGAAGAACTAAGCTACTGGAATAACTCACCAAAAGAATTATACTTTGTGTATTTCCATTTATATAATAACGCACAAACAAAAGATTCGTACTTAGCCGATTTATATAAAAATAATAATTACCACTTGAAATTTAACAAGTACCGCAAAGATGGCAAAGGAACAGAAGTAATCAGTATCAAAAGCGGTAATACCGAATTAAAAACAGAACTGGATAATACCGTGATGAAAGTATATTTGGAGCGCCCTTTAAAACCGGGAGAATCCATCACTTTTGATTTAGACTTTAAAACATACTATGCCAAAGAAGTGATTCGTAACCGAATGAAACTGTTTAATGCTTTTGGTAATAAGCATTATGATGTCACTCATTGGTATCCTCGAATTTCTGTTTACGACCGTAAACAAGGCTGGGATACAGACCAACATATGGATCATGAATTTTATGGAGACTTCGGTTCGTTTTATGTAGAATTTACTTTACCAAACAACTACGTATTAGATGCCACCGGTATCTTACAAAACGAAAGAGAGGTGTTACCGGATACTTTACGTCAAAAATTAGACATTGCTAACTTCGCTAAAAAGCCATGGAATTCAGCCCCAAGCACAATCATTAAACGTGACGGCACAACCAAAACATGGAAATTTTCAGCATTAAATGTTCATGATTTTGCATTAACTGCCGACCCTACTTACCGCATTGGCGAATATATATGGCAAGGCATTAAGTGTGTGGCTTTAGTACAAGAACCTCATGCTGCAGGTTGGCAAACCTGCCCACAGTTTATTGCCAAAGTACTGGATGTAAATACATACAACATTGGTCCTTACCACTACCCAAAAATGATTTGTGCCGATGCTCAGGACGGTGTTGAATATCCGATGTTAACCTTAGATGGTGGTTACGATCCTAACTACAGAGATTTACTGATTCATGAAATAACACACAACTGGTTTTTTGGAATGGTAGGTAACAACGAAACCTACAGAGCATTTTTAGATGAAGGGTTTACTCAATTTTATACTGCCGATACTTATCAGTTTATTGATGGACCAAATAAAATAGAACAACAACCAAAAAGTAAATACGTGCGTCGCTTTACAGAGCAAAACAGAATTTTAGACGATCAGATTTATAATGGCTATATGAATGCCGTAACCGTTCGTGGCGAAGAAGTAACACTAAATACACATAGCGACGATTACAATGGCGGTATTCGTCACGGTGGAGGTTACGGAGCGGTTTATACCAAAACAGCAGCCATGTTAAAAAATTTAGAGTATGTATTAGGTCGTTCGTTGTTTGATAAATCTATGCAACATTATTTCAACCAATGGAAATTTGCACATCCCTACCCTGAAGATTTTAGAAACTCAGTGATTCAATACACAGGTATTGATTTAAATTGGTTTTTTGACCAATGGTTAGAAACCACTAAAAAAATTGATTATAAAATA
>JAEUTR010000523.1 GCA_016787365.1 Bacteroidia bacterium | reverse complement strand
TATTTTATAATTGTATATACTATAATTTATTAGTAATTTTAAATATCATAAAATTGAATCACATAGTCGTTTTTGTTGTTGTTTTTGCTTTTATATCTTGCAAAAAAAATAAAACAGAGGATCCTCCTGATGTTGGATATGCTTATGCGCCAACACAAATAGGTAAGTATGTGGTATATGATGTGGATTCCGCTTATTATGATGATTTTAAAATGGATACAACTTATTACAAGTACCGAATCAAAGAAAAATTAGAAGAAATTTTTACTGATAATCAGGGACGAGAGGCTATTAAGTTGGTAAGATATATTAAGAAATATAATCCTGATGAAAGTTATGATAATATGCCGTGGACTGTTAAGGATGTTTGGAATTATACAAAAACAGCTACTACATTAGAAGTGGTAGAAGAGGATGTAAGGTTTACAAAATTAATTTTTCCTATAACAGATGGAGCTACATGGAATGGTAATGCTCAAAATACATTAGGAGAGTGGGAGTATAAGTACAACTATTTTGACAGAACAGAAACAATTAATGGAACCACCTTTGAAAATGTACTGTTTGTTGAGCAAAAGGATGATAAGAAAAAAAATGCCATTCACAGACAGTATTATATTGAAAAATATGCAAAAAATATAGGCTTGGTATACCGCGAAATCAAGGATTTATATTCAAACACAATAAAAGTTGTTGGCGGGGTAATTGTGCCTGTTGAACAAAGAATAGAAAAAGGTGTTACTTATAAGTTAACATACGTTACTCATGGAACTGAATAAAATAAAAACAATTATACTGGTATGTGTTTTATGCTCAATAGCCGGTATTTCTAAAGCTCAAACACCAACAAAATATTGGGTTAAATTTATTGACAAAAATGGTTCTCCTTATACTATTAGTAGTCCAGAGGCTTATTTATCTTCTAAATCTATTGCTCGTAGAGTGAATCAGGGAATAGCTATTAATGAAACAGATATTCCGGTTAATCAAACATACATTAATCAGGTAAATGCTACAGGAGCGGTTGTTTTTCAGAGATCCAAATGGATGAATGCAGCTATTGTTATTGTTACCAATTCCACCCAGTTAACAGCCATTAATAGTTTAACTTGTGTATTAAATACTACTCCGGTTGCTAAAATGAATAAGTTTAATGAGGATCAGTTATCAGATGCGCCGGTAAATTCAAAGCAGTTAAAAACAACGCAAACGAGTGCTTATAATTATGGCCCATCATTTACTCAAAATCATCAGATTGGAGCAGATTGCATGCATGAAAATGGCTATCGTGGCGATAATATTTTAATTGGTGTTCTGGATTCGGGGTTTGATAATGTAAATAATAATGCTGTTTTTGATTCTTTAAGAAATGAGTCACGTATTATTGATACTCGTGATATAGTTGCGGGTAATACATCTGTTTATGAGGATCATAACCATGGAGCTATGGTTTTATCTTGTATTTCGGGAAATACACCGGGCCAATTGATTGGTACAGGGCCAAAAGCAAAAGTATATTTAATCAGAACAGAAGATGTAGCTTCTGAAAAACCAATAGAAGAAAGTAACTGGATAGTTGGAGCTGAATATGCCGATAGTGTTGGTGTGGATATTATGACTACTTCTTTGGGATATACAACATTTGATAGTCCTTTTACCAGTCATGTTTATGGCGATTTAAACGGAAAAACTTCACCAATGTCTATTGCAGCAACCATGGCAGCTCGCAAAGGTATTTTTGTATTAAATGCTAACGGTAATGATGGAAATAATTCCTGGAGATATATTGGGGTTCCTGCGGATGCAGATAGTATTTGTTCGGTTGGTTCTGTAAATGGAGGTGGCTTACATTCAGGCTTTAGTTCTGTTGGACCAACAGCAGATGGAAGAATAAAACCGGATTTAAGTTCGATGGGAGAAGGGACTTATGTATGTGGTACTGCGGGTAATTTTTTTAGTGGTAACGGAACTTCTTTTGCTACGCCTATTTTAGCAGGTGCTGTAGCTTGTTTAATACAAGCTAACCCTACAAAAACTAATATGGAAATTTTACAGGCATTAAAGGCTACAGCCTCTAAAAGTTCTAACCCTGATAATGATTATGGTTGGGGAATTCCAAATGTTTGCAGAGCACACGATTTAATGAATGGTACTGCTATTGGTGTAAATGAATTAGAAAAATCACTTGGTTTTAAATTGTTTCCAAATCCCGCTCACTACTATACATCTTTCACATTAAATCAAAAACCAAAAAAAGTTCAATTAACGGATGTGTTGGGTAAAACAACAGACTTGATATTTACAGAGAGCCAATCCGGTAAATTTATGATTGAATTTAATTCATCTATGCCTGCTGGTGTTTATTTTATTTCTATTTATACCTCAGAGGGATTTATTAATAGTAAATTTATTAAAGAGTAGAATAAGCACGGCAAAAGTTCGTTAACCTTTTGAGTTGATATATTTTTGTTTTGATAAAAGTATCCTTTCTGGAGTTTCCAATTATTACGAGTAGCTATCGGAAGGACTGCTATCCGTTGTATAAACTATTCTCTCATATATGTATAGAATAATTAGAATTTTTATTCAGCTAATTGAAACTATTA
>JAEUTR010000509.1 GCA_016787365.1 Bacteroidia bacterium | reverse complement strand
AATTTTATCCTAATTGTTTTTCTATTAAAAAATTAACAAATCTCCATTTTTGTTAATGTGTATTCAAATATGCAAAAAAAAGATACTAATATGATACATCATAAATAAATGATAGAAAAGAGGGTAACAGATATAGCGGTTTTATTCAAGATTTGTAGTGTGAAAAAGCAAACAAAAAAAAATAAACCAATTCTTAAAGAAGATGCTCTTAAAAAATTAGGAGAACGAATAAAAGAATTACGGATAAAGAACGGTTATACTAATTATGAATATTTTGCGTATGAACACAATATTTCACGAGCGCAATACGGTAGATATGAGCGTGGAGAGGATATACGCTTTGGCACACTCATTAAAATTATTAATGCTTTTGGCTTAACAATAGATGAGTTTTTTTCTGAGGGGTTTGAATAAATATCCATTTGCTTTATAATAATTTCTCTATTGTCAAAGGTTTTTCAATAAACCTGACATTCTTTTCGATTGCTTTTTCTTTATCAGATGGATTGATGGACGAAGTTAACAAACAAATTTCCCCATGTAATTTATCAAACCCTTGTTTAATAAACTTATCTATAAATTCAAAGCCATCTATCACAGGAATGTAAATATCAATTAAAATTAACTGATATTTAACATTTTTATCGCTAAGATGTGATAAAGCGTCATTAACGTTGCTAAAAGAAACAATTTCAGCAACTCCATGTAACTCAAGAATTTTACAATTTACATAAATATCAATTTTATTACTATCTATAAGTAAAACCGATTTGATTTCGGAAGAACGTTCTAAAACTGTGGGTTTTATATTTATAAAATTACTATCCATAACTTTTTCTTATAATAATCAAACGTAAAATTAAAACTTTTCATGTCATATCTGACATGATTAAATGTTAAAAATATGTCAGATTTGACATGTGGTAGTAAAACCAAAAATATCCGATTTACAACAAATAGGTATTAATATCAGACGTATTAGAACCGAAAAGAGCATTTCCAGAGCGCAACTGGCTTATGAGATAGGTTCATCCGAAAAACACCTTAGTCGTATTGAATTAGGAGAGGTAAACAGCGGAATAGTAACGTATCTGAAAATTGTTCGTGTGCTAAATATCTCACTTGCGGATTTAACCTATAAAGTGAAAATTTAATCCTGTTTTTTGACCTAATAATTTGCTATATTTTGTAGCTAAATATTGCTATAAAACGTAACATTTTGAAAATCAACACCCAATTATTTTTCAAATCTCGTAAAAGCAATTACAGGGTTTATTAAATTTACTATACAATTAACCCCGAATCTTAAAAAACAATTTATCTGTATATCAAATAGTTACATTATTTAATTAAACTTTTAGTGTAACTTATTACGAAATATTGCAAAATAGTTATTTATCTTTGTGGGGTAGAATTTTTAGAACAGGATTAAAAATGGAAACAGTAAAAAAAGTAAATCCGCACATGATAACCATTGCCAGAGAATCTCGTGGGATGGTATATTTGGATTTAGCGGAAAAATTGAATGTAACA
>JAEUTR010000476.1 GCA_016787365.1 Bacteroidia bacterium | reverse complement strand
TTGCTAAAAAAGAAAAAGTTAATATAAATTTTTTTACCATATGATTTAATTATTTGGTTGACAGGCGTCAATCCATTGTTTTATTTTTGTAATGTCAGAATTTGGTAACGGCCCAGTAGGAGGCATAGGACTAACCGCATTTACATTTGAAATGGCATTATATAATTTATTCCCCGAATAGGATGCTTTGATACCTGCTACTGTTGTTAAATCGGTATTACTAACACCATTATGGCAACTGATACAATTTGCTGCAAAAATGGGTTCAATATCAACGGAATATTTAATGCCGCTAGTTGTATCGCAACCACTTGTATCTTCCGCTTTTGTTTCAGGATGCAGTTCTTTAAAATTATCATAATAACAACTATTTAAAATTAAAGTCGTTGTTAATAGTAAAATAAATAATAATGTGTGTTTCATAAATCGTATTAATTGTTTTTTGCTCCTTGTCCTATCCATATATAAATTAATTGGATTTCTTTTTCTGTTAATTCATTATATGGTTTTTTTGGCATTATTTCGTTTTCATTCAATGTTTTTATAACAGAATATATTTCGCTTGTTTGTGGCGAACCGGCAGAGACTCCTGCATTTATAAGCCCTTCATAAGTCATTAAACTAAATTTTTTATAATTTGAAAAACCATGGCAACCGCTAAAGGCACAATTTGAATTGATGATCTTAGTAATATCTTTAGAGTAACTGATTTCGGTTAATTCCTCGAAATTTGTTTTGTGTTTACATGACGTAAAAATTGCAGATATAATAATTAAAATGCCTAAGGAAAATATGCTTGTTAAATAAATGGAATTTCTCATACAATGTAAATACTATAAAAATAAGCTAAAAATCTAACTTTAATAAGCCACTAAAAACATTATTTCTGCTTCTTCTATAATTTAACAATTCTTAAAATAATTTAATTTGTTTGTTTTCGGTTAAGGCTTCTTTATAAACTGCTAGCACCCGTAACCTTGCAGAAGAATGATCAACAATTGGTTTTGGATATTTTTCTGTATTAAATTCGGGAACCCATTTTTTTATGTATTCATATTTTGGATCAAATTTTTTAGTTTGTTCTGTTGGATTAAATACTCTAAAATAAGGTGCCGCATCACAACCACTGCCTGCAGCCCATTGCCAACCACCATTGTTAGCACTTAAATCAAAATCCAGTAACTTTTGAGCAAAATAAGCTTCGCCCCAACGCCAATCAATTAATAAATCTTTCACTAAAAAACTAGCCACAATCATACGCACTCGGTTGTGCATAAATCCGGTTGCATTTAACTCTCGCATACCGGCATCTACTATGGGGAATCCTGTCTTTCCTTCGCACCATGCTTTAAATTCACTTTCGTTATTTCTCCATTCTATTCTATCGTACTGCGATTTGAAAGAGTTTTTTGCAACATGTGGAAAATGGTATAAAATCATCATGTAGAAATCTCTCCAAATTAGTTCATTCAACCATGTTTCATTTAATAATAGCGCTTGCTTTGCTAAGGCTCTAATACTAACAGTTCCAAAACGTAAATGGACGCTTAACTTACTAGTTCCTTTAATGGCCGGGAAATCTCGTTGTTCTTTATAGTTAGTAACAATAGATTTACTAATGGTTGTAGAAGGAAATTCCAAGCCTGATTTTTCAAATCCTAATTCTTTTAAAGTTGGAATAACAAATGCTTTTGTTTGAATAAAATTTTTAAAATACTTTTTATTGGGATAGGCCTTTACATGAAAATCAGTTAAACGTAATTTCCATTTTCTGCTGTAAGGTGTGAAAATGGTATAAGGTTTTCCGTCATCTTTTATGACTTCATCTTTTTCAAAAATGCATTGGTCTTTGTAAGTTTTAAATTCTATTTTGTGCTTACTTAAAAAATCTTTTACAGTAAAATCTCGTTCGCCTGCATAAGGTTCGTAATCGTGATTGGTATAAACCGAATGAATTGCATATTCTTTTGCTAACTCTTTAAACACTTTTTCGGGTGTAGAATAAAATACTTTGATGGAAGAACCAATTTCATTTAACTGCTCGTTTAATTTTAAAATCATATGGTGTATAAACTCTACACGGCCATCTTTTTTATCTTCTAACTTATCTAAAATGTTTTTGTCAAAAATAAAAATGGGTAAAACCGGCAAGCCTTTTTTCAGGGCATGGTATAATCCCGCATTATCGTCTAAACGTAAATCTCTCCTAAACCAAAAAACAGCAATTTTCTCCATCGTATATTT
>JAEUTR010000455.1 GCA_016787365.1 Bacteroidia bacterium | reverse complement strand
GAAATTGGTATTAAACCAATTGTGTTTGAAAGAGGAAAAGATGTGCAAGCACGAAGAAGAGATTTGGCAGCAATTAATAAAGAACACATTGTAAATCCGGAAAGTAATTATTGTTTTGGAGAAGGTGGTGCAGGTACTTATAGTGATGGTAAATTATATACACGTTCCAGTAAACGCGGTGATATAGAACATATTTTAAAAACCTTTGTCTTTCACGGTGCTGACGATGTGATTTTAGTGGAGGCACATCCACATATTGGAACTAATAAATTACCGAATATTATTTCTAATATGCGTGAAACCATTTTAAAACATGGTGGAGAAATTCATTTCAATTCAAAGTTGATTGATATTAACTATAGCGGAGATGAAATATCATCCGTGATTATTGAAAAGCTTGAGACTCCGAGCTTGTCACTTCGAGCTGTCACCCTGAGCGGAGTTGAAGGGGCGACAAGCGAAAAGCAAGAAATCGAACATCGTTGTTCTCATCTAATCTTAGCAACAGGCCATTCGGCCAGAGATATTTATGAGTTATTAGATAAAAAGAAAATAGCTATCGAAGCTAAACCATTTGCTTTAGGAGTTCGCGTAGAACATCCTCAGGAGTTTATTGATAAAATACAATATAGTTGTCATTCGCACGACGAAGTTGTTTCTAAACGCTCTTATTTGCCCGCATCATCCTATAGTTTAGTGCATCAGGTTCAGGGTCATGGCGTGTATTCGTTTTGTATGTGTCCAGGAGGAATTATTGCGCCTTGCGCTACCGCACAAGACGAAGTAGTGACAAATGGTTGGAGTCCGTCTAAACGAAATAATCCTTACGCTAATAGTGGCATTGTAGTTGGTTTGGAGTTAATAGATTTTGAGCCTTATAAAAAATATGGGGCTTTAGCGGGCTTACAATTGCAACGAGAAATTGAACATAAAGCCTGGCAAATGGGAGGAAAAACACAAACAGCACCTGCGCAAAATTTACAAGATTTTGTGAATAATAAAGTGAGTTCTAAATTAATAGATTGCTCTTACCAACCGGGAACTCAATCGGTACAAATGAATGACGTGTTGGGTAAAATGATTGGCACAACTTTGCAACAAGGCTTTAAAGCATTTAACAATAAAATGCGAGGTTATGTGAGTAACGAAGCCATTATTGTTGGCGTTGAGTCTCGCACATCTACGCCTGTTCGTATCCCAAGAGATAAATTTACGTTACAACATGTGCAACTAAAAAATTTATATCCTTGTGCCGAAGGTGCCGGTTATGCTGGAGGTATTGTAAGTGCAGCAATGGATGGTGTTAATTGTGTCAATGCAATTCATCAGACTTATTGATTGTTATACATATAAACCTCGTTTGAAATATCTGTCACTTCGAGCGTAGTCGAGAAGAGTTCTAATATATTTCTTTTTGTTCTCGACTACGCTCGAACTGACAAAACATAATCTGTCTGATCAATGTCATCAGCGTTCCAATTTCAATCTACTTTTTCGATTTCAAAATTAATCGTAACGATGAATCTTTCATTACGTAACTCCAAGCCCAATTAAAAAAGATAGACAATTTATTCCTTACACTTAAAATTAACATCAAGTGTAAAAACATCCACACATACCAAGCAAAAAACCCCTGAAATTTAATAAAAGGTAAATCAACTACGGCTCTATATTTACCAATAGTTGCCATCGAACCTAAATCTTTGTATTCGTATTCTTTTTGAGATTTATTTTTTAATAGATTTAAAAAATTAACAGCTAAATTTTTTCCTTGATTAATGGCTACATTTGCTAGCTGTGGATGTCCATTAGGGTAGAGTGGCGTTTCCATATAAGCAATATCTCCGATGGCATATATATTTTGCGTACCATTAATTTTATTAAAGCGATCTACCTTATAACGATTTCTGATAATAGTTTCCGGATTAAGCCCTTCAATAATATTACCTGTAACACCGGCTGCCCAAATTAAATTATGAGTTAAGATAGTTTCGCCTGTGTTAAGTGTGGCGGTTAATCCATCATAGTTTGTGACGAATGTTTCAGTTCTAATAATAACACCCATTTCTTCTAAATATTTTCTGGAAGCTTTTTTAGATTCCTCACTCATGCTATTGAGTGTATTTTTACTACCTTCTAATAAAATCACTTTTAATTTAGAAAAATCGATATGAGGATAATCTCTTGGTAAAATATATTTTTTCATTTCAGAGAAAGCACCTGCTAATTCAACACCAGTGGGTCCTGCACCAACCAATACAATATTTAGTAATGCTTCTTTTTCGTGATCTTTTGCCGAAATATATTTTTCAAAATTTAATAAAATAGTGTTTCGAATTTCAATGGCTTCTTCGGTGGTTTTCATTGAAAGAGCATGTTTACTAATTTGTTCGTTACCAAAAAAATTAGTTTTACATCCGGTTGCAATAACTAAATAATCGTAGTTAAAATCACCAATAGTGGTTTCAACTCTATTTTCGGCAGAAACAATTTTTGTAACTTCCGCTAAACGGATTTGTATATTACTTGATTTTTGAAAAATCTTCCGAAATGGAAAAGAAATATTCGAAGGCTCGAGTCTGGCACTTGCCACCTGATAATAAAGCGGCTGAAACTGATGGTGATTTTGTTTGTCGATTAATAAAACATCAAATGTACTACTGTTAAGTTGTTGTGCCAGGTGTAGTCCTGCAAAGCCACCGCCTATTAAAATTATTTTTTTTCGTTGTTCCATGATATATTATTTACACTAGAACAAGAGTTACATTGTACTAGTTGTTAGAGTTGTCGGGAGGCGTATGATTATTTTCTTTTTCCAACATGGTTTGACGTTGTTTTTTATAAATGTATACGCCGCCCATTAATAAAGCTGCAAAAATAAATAAACCAATCATTCCCCACACTAACCCACTGGTTGAACGAACAATGATTAAAAACACAATGGCAACCAAAAACACAGTGGCTAATTCATTAAATAAACGTAATTTGAATGATGATGGTTTAAATATCCCGGTTTTTTGTTGTTTATAATAGGCATGACATTGCAAATGATATAATGCCAGTAATCCAACAAAAATTAATTTTAACCACATCCACGGAAAGGTTAAGATAGTAGGATTTAAATAAAGCATCCATGTTCCAAAAATAAAAGTTCCTATAAATGCGGGCCATGTAATAATGAACCATAATTTTTTTTGCATCAGGGTAAGTTGTGTAGTTAAAATTTCTTTTGCAGGTTCTTCTTTTTCATTGGCTTCTTTGGTATAGATAAATAACCTTACCATATAAAATAAGCCTGCAAACCAACAAACTACAAAAATGACATGAAGTGCTTTGATATATAAATAGTCCATATTATTTTATTTAACACAAAGGTAGTATTTTTACAATGATAAAAATTAAAAACTACTTGCCCTATGAAAGGAAAAACTGCCAAAGAATCGCTAACGGTTAACACAGAAGTTGTGATGCCAAATGATACAAATCATATTGGAAATTTATTTGGAGGAAAATTATTACAATGGATGGATATTACGTCTGCTATTGCAGCCGGAAGACATTGTAACCGCGTTGTAGTTACAGCGTCTATTAATCATGTATCGTTTGATAATCCAATTAAACAAAACTCTGTAGTAACGCTTGAGGCCAAAGTATCTCGTGCGTTTACCAGTAGTATGGAAGTTCATATTGATGTGTATGTAGAAGATAGAATAACTGGTAAAAAAACCAAGTGTAACGAAGCTATTTTTACGTTTGTTGCTATTGATCAAAATGGTGCGCCATTGCCTGTTCCTCCGTTAATTCCAGAAACTGATGAGGAGAAAAAACGGTATGAAGGAGCGCTTCGTCGTCGTCAGTTATCTTTGATATTAGGGGGACGTATGAAACCTGATGATGCTACTGAATTAAAAGCTTTATTTACACAGGATTAAGCCTGTTTAATAAACTAGTAAATAATAGTAATTTGACGAATACCAAAAATAAACTCCTATATATTGAAGGAATAAGAGGTTTAGCTGCCGTTATTGTGGTGCTTCATCATTTTACATTGATATTTTACCCCGCACTTAATTATGGCGAGTTAAATCAGGTTCATATTGGGAATGGTTTCTTGGAAATATTTATTGCTAAAAGTCCCTTTAATTTAATATATAATGGAGGCTTTGCCGTATCTGTTTTTTTTATATTAAGTGGTTTTGTGTTAAGTAATGTATACCATCAAAGTCTTAATCCGGTTGTTTTATACCATTATGCACTCAAGCGCTATTTTAGATTAGTAATTCCGGTTTCTCTCACAGTTATTATCGCTTATTTTTTTATAAAAGCCGGATTCATGAATCATTTGGGCTTAGGCGAATTAACTAAAAACTCTGTTTGGTTATATGAATCATTTAAGCAAACTTTAGGACTAGCAGGCACAATTAAAAATATGTTTGTAGACGTATTTTTTTTAAAGGATAATACGTATAATCCTGTGCTATGGACCATGACCTACGAATTTTTAGGATCATTATTATTGTTTTCTTTTTTATTTGTGATTCATGGGTTGAGGTATAAAATTATTTTATATGGCGTATTAGTTTTAGGATTGATTGCTACAAAAAACAATTTTTATGCGGCTTTTATTTTAGGAGCTTTTTTAAATAGAATGTTGTATGATATAAAATTTATGCCGGGAACAGTTTTAAAACATAAAATAACAAAGGTGATTATAGGCTTAATCGGTTTATTTTTTTGCTCATATCCCTTATTAAATAGGGTTGATAATACTGTATATGGATGTATTTCTTTTTCACAAGTGGAAAGCTATGATTTTTACCATGTAATAGGTTCCTTTATGTTGATGTACCTCATTGTGCAATCTGATAAGGTTAAAAAAGCACTATCAAATACTGCTTTGGTATTTATAGGAAAAATTTCGTTTTCGTTTTATTTATTGCACTTTATTATTTTTTGTTCTTTTACATGTTATCTCTTCAAGCTGCTATATGCTACTATGGGATATAACGTTGCTGCTTTATTGTCTTTTGTAATAAGTTTACCTGTTATTATTTTAGCATCTATAGTTTATCATCAATGGATTGATAAAACAGGCATTAAATTTTCAGAAAAAATACTGAGTTTATGTGTCTCTAAAAACGAGTTGTAGTTACATCAATATCATTCATACATTTAAAATGACCTTTAGGACATTTTCTGTACCCCAGTTTTGAGCATGGTCTGCACGACAAATTTTTTACTTCCAATAGTTGAGAGTTGTTTCCTGCCAGATAAGGTCCCATGCCAAATTCGGGAATTGTATTTCCCCATAAAGAAATAATATCTTTTTTATATGCGGCTGCTATATGCATTAACCCTGTATCTGATGTAATAACAGTATTACATTGCTGAATAATTGAGGCTGATTGATTAAGACTTAAGTTACCGCATAGGTTTATGGTTTTATCTTGAAATAGTTGTTGTACTTGTTCAGCTATTACACGATCTTCTTTCCCTCCCAATAAAACTAAAGGCAATGAACTGTTAGTGCAAATTTCTTTTAATTTATTAAGTGGAATTTGTTTAGTAAAGTATGAGCCTCCAACAACTAATGCGTTATATCCATTTTGAAATGCAGCAGGTAAATAAGTTGAGGTATCCATTTTATCTTTTTCGCCGATAAAATAATCCAGCCCTTTGTTGTCATTTTTAACACCAATAAAATCAAGTGTTTCAAAGTATCTGTCAACAATATGTTTATTTGGAAGCTTATTGATTTTGAAATTGACAATTAAAAATTTCTTAAAATTAAGTTTATCAAACGAAAAGGATTTTTTTCCTAAAGCTGATTTTAATTTTAAGGTTCTTAAGTTGTGGTGTAAATCAATAATATAGTCATAATCTTCTGCTTTTAATTTCGGAATAATTTCCGACAAAGAATCTTTGACAGTATATAGTTTATCCACGTATGGATTATGTTCAATTACAGTTACAAATTTTTGTTTAGTAATAAAATGTAACTCCACATCTTTTAATTGTTGTTTAATACAGCGGATGATAGGCGTTGTTAAAACGATATCACCAATGGAGCTAAAACGAACAACTAAAATTTTCACACGTATAATTAAAGATGATTATCTTTATACAAAAATAACGAAATTTACCGAATGTTTATAGATACACACACACACCTTTATTCGGAAGAGTTTAATGCCGATAGAATACAAGCAATAAATCTTGCTATTGAAAAAGGAGTGACACAATTTTATATGCCAAATGTGGATAGTTCAAGCATTGAAGGAATGCTGGCTCTGGAAGTTCATTTCCCTGAACAATGTTTGCCAATGATGGGATTACATCCCTGCTCGGTAAAAGAAAACTACAGAGAAGAATTGGACACTGTAAAAAAATGGCTTGATTTAAGAAGGTTTGCAGCCATTGGAGAAATTGGTATTGATTTATATTGGGATAAAACATTTATTAAAGAGCAGGAATTAGCATTTAAGGAACAATTATTTTGGGCTTTAGAGTATAACTATACAGTTGTTATTCATTGCAGAAATGCTTTTGATGAAATATTTTCTATTTTAAAATCTTTCGAAAAATTACCAAAGGGTATTTTTCATTGTTTTAGTGGAGATATAATTCAGGCACAACAAATTTTATCTCTCGGAAATTTTAAGTTAGGCATTGGTGGCGTGGTAACATTTAAAAATTCAGGCTTAGATAAGGTGGTTGAACAATTGAACATGCACGATATTGTTTTAGAAACAGATGCGCCTTATTTAGCACCTGTTCCTTATCGAGGAAAACGTAATGAAAGTGCTTACCTACCATTAATTGCAAACAAAATAGCGCAATTAAAAAATATTTCTGTTGAAGAAGTGGCTGAAATCACTTCAAAAAATGCATTGGAAATTTTTGAAAACTAATTGGTTCATATCAAGCCCTGTTGTTAAAACATTAGTGTATGCCAATGTTTTTATTGCCTTATGTGCTTTAGCGCAAGTATTACTAACATATTCCATATTTTCTATACCATTTAATTTTGCCAATAATTCCTATTTACTATTTATATTATTGTCAACCTATTTGCAATATAATGTACAACGCGGATATATGATTAATTCTACCAATGTGCAATCCGAAAGATCGCAATGGTTGCTGAAACATAAAAAAGTACTATTGTTTAGCGTTGGAGCGGCATTATTGGTTGTATTGTTTTTATGTAATAATTTATCGTGGACATCGATAGGGATTATGATCGGCGCTGAAGTTGTATCAACCTTATATTATATACCTCCGTTTAATTTTCGTAAACATGGATACTTTAAACCTTTTTTAATTTCAAGCGTATGGGTTATTAGTTGCGCATTGGTTCCGTTAATCGAAAATAATCTGTTAACATTTCATAGTGCCTGGTTTGTAGCGTCACAATTTTTCTTTATATCAGTATTGTGTTTGTTGTTTGATATCAAGGATGTAGAACATGATTATATGTCGGGAGTAAATACCTATGCAAATAAATTTGGAGTTAATAATACAAAAATAATTTGTGTGTGTGCTGTTATCATTGCGTTTACGTGTTTTTATAAATTCAGCAACGACACAGATTTTTTAATACGTTCCATTATACTAAGAGTGATAGTATTATCAACCTTATTATTTACAAATGATAAAAGACATTCGTTTTATTATTATCTGTGGGTAGATGGTTTAATGATTATTCAGGCCGTATTATTTTTAGTATTTAAATAAAAGAGTAGGGGAGAATGATCTCAATTACTTAAACAGTCCTAGTGAAGTCGTGAGTCGAACTAAGTAGGAATTATATACTCCCAACACTATTAAAAATAACGTTTCCCAACTAAATAATTAGTTACATAATCATGCACACCATCTTCTAA
>JAEUTR010000436.1 GCA_016787365.1 Bacteroidia bacterium | reverse complement strand
AAATCCTCTTTCCCCTAACTTTTTAACTTCATCTATTATAACCCAAAATTCCCGGCTTCTTTCGCGGCCCCTTGTATAGGGTACAACGCAATATGTACAAAAATTATTACACCCCCTCATAATTGGTATCCAGGCTGCAATCCCTTCTTCACGATAGGGGAGAATATCATCGTAAGTTTCAGATGCCGAAAGTTTTACACCTATCCCTTTTTTGCCATGTAATGCTTCATCTATAAATACGGGCAGTTTACGATATTCATCCGGACCCACAACTATATCTACTACTTTCTCTTCCTCTATAAGTTTGTTCTTTAACCGCTCTGCCATACAGCCAAGAATACCTACTACTTTTGTCGACGATGAATTTTTATACTTCTTAAAATTGCCCAGCCTCCCGAAAATTCTCTGCTCTGCATTCTCACGCACCGAGCAGGTATTCATAAGTATAACATCAGCACTCTCAATCTCTTCTGTTAAACCATATCCGTTGTTTATTAATATAGATTTAACAATCTCTGTATCTGCCAGATTCATCTGACATCCATACGTTTCAATATATATAAGTCTTTCGTTCATTGTACCTTTCTTTCTAAAAAATAAGTCGAAATATAACATAATCACCTGGCGGTTCAAAATCCTTAACAGCGGATATTTGCCGAATAATTGTCATCCTGAGAGAAACGAAGGATCTCTTCCTGAAAATTGTTTGTGCCCGGTTGTCCCGAATCAGAATGACGTTATATGTAGTTTTGAGTTTTATGGCAGCGAAGAAGGTTTATAGAATGAGTCAGAAATAATGAATCATACTAATCACTTAAATCATAAAAATCACAGTTTAGACGCTTTTTCATAAAAAAATAATCCAAACATTCTACACTAAACGAAATTTTAAAAATATTTTTTTCTTTGCTTTTAAAGCTCATTCTTTATATTATAAGTATCTGAATTAGTCGTTTTTTGTATATATTCGACGATTAACAAAGAAAGCTCTTTAAGATTTGTGCTTTTTTGAGGGAAAATGAAAAAATACTGTATTTACTGTAAAAATAATAACATAGCACGGGCTCCTAAAGAAACACTTGAAAAGGAACAGCTTTAGTATATCTAAAGTTTAATATTTTATTCTGCTTACGGTAAATGCAACACTTCTTTTATTTCCCCAAAAAATGTGAGGACGCTCACAAAATGCACCCTGTTACAATTTAAAACAGCGTTCTTTATGCTCTGTGTCACATTTAGATGCTAAATTTAAATTATATTGCAGGCGACAATTATTTGTGTTTTTTTGAAATAAATTTTTCCGTAACTTGTTTTATGATTATTGATTCACTAAAAAAACAGAAGGAAATGCGTTATAAATTCTTTAAAAATTGAGTACATATAAAATATATATTGACATGATAGAGCTAAATTCATATTTTTGGCTCGATAGTATGATTTTTACTTTAGGAAAAATCTGCTTTTACATATTTAATAAATTGTTCTAATTTGAAATATTGAAAATGAAATAAAGTTCACCATAAAAAAAGGTGAATAATTTAGAAGATTAATTTTGGAATTTTGATGATAAATTTTTACAACGATTTGAATAGCAATAAAAAAAGGGAGAAACAAAATGGAGGAGTATTTACCGCCATAGGTGGATATGGAAAAAGTTTATTTATTTCAAATCAAAAATTAATTAATTCATTTATTAATCATTCATGGAGAAATCATGAACCAAAACAAGATAATTAAGAAACTTAGTTTTCTTTTGTTAGTTTTTGCATTATTGGCATCTTTCTCGTTTGCACAGAACACAGTTTATGTGGATGTTACGAACGGTTCCGATACCTATTCTGGTGCAAATGCAACTAACAACCCAGCTGGTACTGGTCCTAAAGCTTCTTTCCTCGAAGCTAAAAAAATTGTTACCGATGGTGGTACAATTATTATTAAGGCTGGTACATATGCTGAAGCTTTTGACGTTTCAACAAGCTTATTAGCTGCTACAAACAGCTATACAATTAAGCTTTCACAGTTAAACTCCAATAACGATATTAACTTTACAGGTGGTGCT
>JAEUTR010000445.1 GCA_016787365.1 Bacteroidia bacterium | reverse complement strand
TAAAAATGCTATGCAGCCTACTACTATCAATTATTTTGACTCTACAGTAGATAAAATATTCAATTCCTTTAATTGCTCATCGCTAATCTCGCTAGGGCTATCAATCATCACATCTCGTCCTGAATTATTTTTTGGAAAAGCAATAAAGTCTCTGATACTATCACTTCCACCAAATAAAGAACATAATCTATCAAATCCAAATGCTAACCCACCATGTGGAGGTGCCCCAAATTCAAACGCGTTCATTAAAAACCCAAATTGTTTTTGTGCTTCTTCTTTTGTGAAACCTAATAAATCAAACATCTGTGCTTGTAACTCTTTGTTATGAATACGAATACTTCCACCACCAATTTCAACACCGTTAATTACTAAATCGTAGGCATTGGCTCTTACAGCACCTGGGTTTGTTTTAAGCAATTCAAAGTCTTCAGGATTAGGTGAAGTGAAAGGATGATGCTTGGCATGCCAACGGCCAGCCAAAGACGCTAATAAATTAGGATCGCCATCATTCCATTCTAATAATGGAAAATCAATTACCCATAAAGCAGAAAATTTTGTTTTATCTCTTAAGCCTAAACGAGCTCCCATTTCTAAACGTAATTCGCTCATCGCTTTACGGGTTTTTTCTTCAGCACCTGCTAATACTAAAATTAAATCGCCGGGTTGTGAGCCACAAGCTACCGACCAAGCTTTTAAATCTTCTTCGCTATAAAATTTATCAACGCTCGATTTAATTGTACCATCTGCATTATGACGAGCGTATACTAAACCTGTAGCTCCAATTTGCGGACGTTTAACCCACTCGGTTAATTCATCTAACTGTTTGCGAGTATACTCAGCGGCTCCTTTTGCACAAATCGCCACTACTAATTCTGCTTCATCAAATACTTTAAAATTTTTACCTGCCACCACTTTATTCATCTCCACGAATTTCATTTCAAAACGTGTGTCAGGCTTATCGTTACCATAATATTTCATCGCATCAGCATATGTCATATGCGGCACAAAAGGCATATCAATATTCTTCACAGCTTTAAACAAGTGGCGAACTAGTCCTTCAAATGTATCTAAGATGTCTTTTTGTTCCACAAAACTCATCTCACAATCTATTTGAGTAAATTCCGGTTGTCTGTCAGCACGTAAATCTTCATCACGAAAACATTTTACAATTTGGTAGTATCTATCAAAACCACCCACCATTAATAATTGTTTAAAGGTTTGTGGCGACTGAGGTAAAGCATAAAACTGGCCAGCATTCATACGACTAGGAACAACAAAATCACGTGCTCCTTCGGGTGTTGATTTAATTAACACAGGTGTCTCAACTTCTAAGAAATTTAATTTATCTAAGTAGTTACGAGTTTCAATAGCCATGCGGTGACGTAACTCTAAGTTTTTACGCACTTCATTTCTACGTAAATCCAAGTAACGGTATTTCATACGTAACTCATCTCCACCATCTGTATTATCTTCAATCGTAAATGGAGGAGTAACCGATTCATTTAAAATTTTAAATTCCTTAACTAATATTTCAATTTCTCCTGTTGGATTATTTTTGTTTTTACTTTCACGTTCAATAACTGTTCCTGTAACCTGAATTACGTATTCACGACTAACGCTACGGGCCTGCGTATTCATTTCTTTGTCAACGTCTTCATTAAATGCTAATTGAGTTATCCCATAACGATCTCTTAAATCAATAAAAGTCATTCCTCCTAAGTCTCTCGATTTTTGAACCCAGCCACTTAATGTAACCTCTTTATTAATGTCTGATAAGCGTAATTCGCCGCAAGTGTGTGTACGTAACATATTGTGAAATTTGAGGTGCTAATTTACCTAAAATGCTTGAATAATGGAACGCAGATTGCACAGATATAAAAGATTTTCGCGGATAGATCCGTAAAATCTAAAAAAATCAGTACCATCAATGATTTATATAGAAAAAATTATTTAGAATGATAGAGTGCTTCTGCTTTATCCCAATTCACTATATTCCACCAATTAGTAATATAATCGGCGCGTTTATTTTGGTATTTTAAATAATAAGCGTGTTCCCAAACATCTAATGCTAAAACCGGTTTTCCTTTTTCTGCAGCAACATCCATTAACGGATTATCCTGATTTGAAGTTGTTGTAATTTTTAGTTTCCCATCCTGTTCAATTAACCAACACCAACCACTTCCAAATATTTTAGTTGATTTTTCAGTGAATTCTTTTTTAAAATCGTCAAACGATTTAAAATCTCGGGTAATTAATTCGGCAAGTTTTCCTGACGGTTTATTTTCTTTTGAAGCCGGATTAGGTTTCATTAATTGCCAAAACAAACTATGATTGTAATGACCGCCACCATTGTTTCTAATAGCAGCATCTGCTTTTGAAATTGTTTTAAAAGACAGTTCTAAAACAAACTCACCGCCCATATTTTCAATTGCTTTATTTAATTTATCTACGTATGCCTGATGATGTTTTGTGTGATGAATCATCATGGTTTGCTCATCAATAAATGGCTCTAAAGCATTGTAAGCGTATGGCAAAGAAGGCAGAATAAAGGGTGTTGAACTAACGCTTTGTTTTCCCAGATTTTCCAATGCGTTTAACTGTTCGTTGCTTACTAATTTAGTTGCAATTCCAGAAAGCCCTAATACTCCTATTTTCTTAAAAAACTCTCTTCTATCGCTCATTTTAAAATTGTATTAGTAATTGATTTTTCTCAACAGCAACTCCTTTGTTAATAGCTATTTTTTTAATGATACCATCAGTTGGAGATTTTAAAATGTTTTCCATTTTCATGGCTTCCAACACAATTAAAGCGTCGCCTTTTTTCACTTCCTGTCCCTCGGATACTAATATATTTAACACCATTCCGGGCATTGGCGCTTTAATATCATTTACCTTTTTAGTAGCCAGATTATCCAATCCTAAACTGTGCAATAAATCGTCATACTTATCTTTAATATCAAGGGTATACGAAGTATTATTAATCTTAACAACCATTTTTTTCTCTTCAGGGATATGTTTTACTATCTCCAAATTATACGAAATATTATCTCTCAACAGATGATAAACTCCTTCTCTTACTTTAATAATATCTGCCGAAAATTCCTGCCCGTTTAAACTACCCGAAACAGTGTTTTGATGTTGTTTATGGAGTTCTGTTTTAAACTCTTTAGCGTTGTTTACTTTAATTGTGTACATATGGCAAATGTAAAGGAAATTAATGTAAATAAAAACGCCCCGAAAAATATTCGAGGCGTTTTAAGCTTTTTTATAACTCTAGGTGTTATTTTTTTATGAATTCACCCATTTTATTATCAAAGTTCAGGAAATATCCTCCTTTAGCCAAATTTGAAGCATCAACAGAAGATCCAAACCCTCTTTTTACCACATTACCATATTGGTCATAAATTTCATACATCGTTTCAAAAGGTTTATCTCCTGCAACAAAACTAATATCTTTAGATACTTTTACCGGAGCAAAAGAAATTTCAGGAACATCAGACATAAAATCAACCGGTTTAGATAAACGTGGCTGCCCGCTATAATCTGTTTGGCGAACACGTACTTGATTTTTACCAGAATGAGGATTTATTTTAAAAGTATAATTGTTAGTTGTTGGTGTTCCTACTCCCGGAACCTCGCCAACTTTTACCCATTTATTCCAACGGAATTGCTCAACTGCATAATCCAACTTTCCTGTTTCAGATTTAGTAGACCATTTTACAGTACCGTCTTTATCAACCGTCATTGATATAACTTCAAATGTACTTTTTGGTTTTAAAACTTCAGGATTTAATACTTTAGGCTTGCAATCTTCTTTATGTTTAATTTTAATTTCTACTTTTTCTCCAATTGCTAATTTGTGAGGTTTAAAATCAATCTCAAATGCACTCGAGTTAGTTTCATCTGTAGTGATATTCCCATTAACTAAAACTTCAGTAACACAAAAACCAACACCGCCACTACCAAATGGATTTTGCACATATAGGTTTTTACCTTGGTAATTTCCCTCTAAAATAATAACACCGCCTTGTGAAAATCCTTTACTAGATAGGATTAAAGAAAGTATTAATATAGAATAAATTTGTTTCATAGTCTGATTGTTTTAGCACGTCTGCAAAAAGTCTTGCAATATTAAAACGATATTTGAGAAAAACAAAATAAAAATCACTTTTTTATTTAAAAAATGCAAATAGTCAGTAATTTTTCAAAAATTGTCGATTAATTGTTATATTTAGGCAGTTTTATTATTTTTGAATTATCTATGAATTTTAACATTTCCATTTTATTACTTGCTGTATCTTTTACAGTTTTTAGTTGTAAAAATACCGAGAAAGACAGTAATAGCAAACAATCTGATAAAAATGGCGGTACTTTTGTAATGGCCGAAAACGTATCGGTTGGTAGTATTTACCCCATTTCAATAACTAATCAGGTTGAAGGATTGATCGTTTCACAAATTCATGAAGCTTTAGTTAAACTGGATTCAAAAACGCTGGAAGTTATGCCTGGTTTAGCTGAAAAATGGGAACTTACGCCAGACGGGAAACTAATAACGTTTCATTTGACAAAAGGAGCACATTTTCAGGATGACAAATGTTATGAAGATGGTAAAGGCCCTGAAATTACAAGTAAAGACGTTAAATATACTTTAGAACTTTTAGCCACCAAAACAGACAATAATTATCAGTTTAACACGATTTTAAAAGACAGATTAGTTGGTGTAAATGAGTTTTTTGACAAAAAAAATTCAACCATTTCAGGACTTAAAATTATTGATGATTATACGTTTACATTAGAACTACAAAATCCAAGTTTAAGTTTTTTAAAACTGCTTGCCAATCCAGCTGTATCAATTGTTAATGAAATTGCAGTTAAAGCTTATGGCAAAGATTTAAAAACAGGTGCAGGTCCGTTTATGTACGACACATCTTCAACATCCGACAAAATTATTTTGGTTAAAAATCCTAATTATTATTTGAAAGACGAAGAAGGATTTGCTTTACCATATCTGGATACCGTTATTGTTAGTATACTACCATCTATTGAAGACGGATTACTCCTATTTGAGAGCGATAAAATTGATTTAGTTAATACATTACCTTCCTTAAGAGTAAAAGATGTTGTTGAAAAAAATATTCAGGAATTTATCAGTAATCCTCCTAAGTCTTTACTGCAAAGAGAGCCTGAAATGTTAAGTCAGTTTTATGTTTTTAATACCACTCAGAAACCTTTTGATAACGTAAAAGTAAGACAAGCGATTAACTATGCTATTGATAAAGAAAAATTAGTTGATAATGTATTACAGGGTCAGGCAATTGGCGCTGCTGTGCATGGCATTACTCCAAACACATTTAGCGGTTATGATATTAAAAAAATTAACGGATATAGTTTAAATGTTGAGAAAGCAAAGAAATTGCTAGGTGAAGCCGGATATCCTAACGGAAAAGGGTTTCCGGAAGTTAGAATTTTAGTGAGTGCCGGAAATTCAAGAAATAGTTCTGTAGCTGTTGAAATACAAAAACAGCTAAAAGAAAATCTGAACATCAATGTCAATTTTGAATCTTTACCAGACGCACAAAAATATGATTTACAAATGCGTGGAAAAAGTGATATCTACAGAGATGCGTGGGTAGCAGATTTTCCAAGTCCTGAATCATTCTTGAGTTTATTTGTTGGAGAAACTGTTTCGCCTGACTCAAGCTCTTCCAACTTTCCAAACACATCAAGATACCAAAATCCTCAATATGATTCTTATTTCAAAAAAGGACGTGACTCAAATATTAAAGATTCGAGTTATGCCTATTTTATGTTAGCCGAGCAGTTACTGATAAATGATGCTGTTATCATTCCATTGTGGTATGAAGGTTCATACCGCTTATTAACTAATCGTATTAAAGGTTTAAATTTAAACGCTATGCGTTATTACGATTTAACCAAAACGTATAAGGTAAAATAATATCATTAACGTGAGTATTAATTACTCGCGTTTTTGCATAAGCTACTTTCTTTTTTAATGGCAGATTATTACTCAATATTAGGGCTGACAAAAAATGCTTCTGACGTTGAAATCAAAAGTGCTTTTAGAAGATTGGCGAAAATTTATCATCCAGATAAAAATCCAAACGATCCAAATGCAAAAAATGTGTTTGAGCTTATTTTAAAAGCTTATAATACGCTTATTAATCCTATTACACGTAAACGTTACGATAATCTATCAAGTTATTCGACTCAAACACCTCCTAAGCCTCAGACACATCATACGCGAAGGAATGGGCAAAAGGAATGGGTTGTTACAGATGAAGATGTAAAACGAAGAGAGTATTACAAAAAACATTATGAACATATAAAAAATAAGTCGGCTGCAACTCCAAACACAACTTTAAATAAGCAATACAGCGACTACAAATATGTGCTATTTGCAACACCTATAGCGGTTGGTTTATTAATGTTTATTGTTTCTATATTTAACACCGAACCCGCAACAACCATTACTTCAAATAAAACAAAAACCAATGCTATTGAAGTTGAACGTAATAATACTGCATTAAGCAACGGAGTAAAGCCCTACAATGGTTTTTACGGCGCTATAAAAACATTTGACACAAAATACCATTTACAGATAAATAACTCCAGTTCTTATGACGCAGTGATTGTTGTTTTTGATAAAACAACGAATCATTATTTACAACATTCCTATTTACAGCATTCCTATTCTGTTGATTTTTTAATGCTCCCAAAAACTGGTGTGTATTGGAAATGTGTCATAGGGAAAAACTGGAATCCAGATAAACTATTTTTTAATAATAAAGTCTCAGGTGGCTTTGATAGTATTGTACAATACCAGAACTGGAAATCGTTGCCTGTAATATTTAATGACGATCTTGTAGAAGATTTAACTCTTTTATCAGTGATAGATAGCCAATCAAAAAACAAACAATACATTAGCAACGAATCAGACTTTTTTGATAAATAACAGATGTTAAGAAAAACCCATTTTAAAAACGGTAATGTTACTTTTTCTGATACAGGAAAAGGGCGTACAGTTGTTTTATTACATGGCTTTCTTGGCGCTCACCAAATTTGGGAAAGTACTATTCAAAGTCTTTCAAAATCATTTAGAGTTATTGCAATTGATTTACCCGGACATGGTGATACAGATTGTTTTGGATATGTTCACACAACCGAGCTTATGGCAAAATGCGTAAAGTCCGTTATGGATAGTTTACGTTTAAAAAAATATGTAATTATTGGGCACAGCATGGGTGGTTATGCAGGATTGGCATTTGCCGATTTATATCCTGATAATTTACGTGGTTTATGTCTATACCATTCAACAGCTTATGCAGATAGTGAAGAAAAAAAGAAGGACAGAACTCGTTCTATCAAAGTTGTAAAAGCTAATCATAAAATATATACAACAGAGGTGATTAAGAATTTGTTTGCTACAAAAAATTTTAAATACCTGAAAGAAGAAATTGCCTTTGCCCAAAAAATTGCAAGCAAAACCTCTAAGCAATCTATTATTGCATCCTTAGAAGGTATGAAAGACAGACCAAACAGAGATATTATTTTAGGAATGGCCCACTATCCAATTATGATGGTAATTGGGGAATTAGACAATGTATTACCTTATGAGCAGTTGTTAGAGCAATCAGAGTTGATAAAAGATAAACATGTTTTATATTTAGAACACGATGGTCATATGGGCTTTTTAGAAAGTCCAAGAGTAAGCAATGTTGCTCTGAAAAAATTTTTGAGAGTATGTTTTAAATAAATTTTATTTATTTTTTTGAAAATAATTTCATGGCTTGGGCTCTGGATGTAACGTGTAATTTTTTATATATTTTAGTTACATGATTACGGATTGTATTTGGACTGACATTTATATCCTGAGCAATTTCTTTATACTCTAACCCATCTATTAATTTCAACAAAATTTCTTTTTCCCGTTCGGTTAAATTATAATCTACCTCATTTAAAGAAGGAGTTTCCTGAACATCTACTTTTGCATTCATTAATAAATTAAATGCTCTCCTTGCTATACTAGGGCTCATAGGAGCGCCTTCCTCATTTAATAAATTGATAATAGCTTCTTTGATTTTTTCAACCGGTTCATCTTTTAATAAATAACCATCTGCACCAGCTTTTATAGCATTAAATATTTTTTCATCCTCGTCAAAAATAGTTAACATTAAATATTTAGAATTAGGATACCTATCTTTACCTTGAGCTACAGCTTCAATGCCATTCATAATGGGCATATCTATATCCATCAACACAACATCCGGAGAAATTGATTTTCTGGCTTCAATCATTTTCTCTAAAAAATCTTTTCCATTTTCGGCGGTAAATAATACCTCATAATTATCAAAAGCGTTTAATCGATCTTGTAATGCTTTGCGTAATGATTGTTTATCATCAACTATAGCAATGTATGTCATATTCTTATTTTTCATCAAAATTGAATATTATATAATGATTTTTATATAGTACAATTATACTATAAGTTGATAATGTGTTCCTTCTCCTATTTTTGAATTACATATAACATTAATATGAGATTCTAATGCACGTTCTTTAATATTTTTTAGTCCATAAGTTTCTTCTGATATTTCTGAAACATTAAACCCAATACCATTATCACTAATTTGAATGGTAATTTTTTCGTTTGAAATGACAAGAATGTTAAGTTCCGAAGATTTAGCATACTTGAATGCATTATTGATAATTTCCTGACATATTCTGAATAGATTTAAACCAACCAACGAATTTAAAACAATATCATTAGTTATAGTTTCATTTATTATAACCTTTGTTTCAGTGTTTTTAAACATTTGACGGGTATACACTTTGAGCTTATCTGATAAATTACTTATTGTAATATTTTCATCATTAATAGCCCATATGGTTTCACGTAAATTTGAAATAACTGTTCTAACAGACTCATTAATATTTTTTGAAAGTTCAATTCTTTTTTGTTTATCATCGCTATTTATATCATCCAACGAATACAGTACGTATGATAATTGTCCACCAACATTATCATGTAAATCTCTTGAAATTCGTTCTTTTTCAAATTGTAATTTTTTAGTGGTTTGTAATTCCAATTCCTTTTTCTTCAAATTACTCACATTTATTCGCCATACAACAATAACAAAAATTAAAACAATTGCAAATACAAGAATAATAATCGTTCTGTTTCTTGTTTCTAATTGAAGTTGCTTTAAATTATTTTCTTGTAATAGTAATTTGTTTTCTTGTTCTTTTTTTTCGGTTTCATAAATGGTTTTGTATTCAGCAATTTTATTGGCTCCTTCGGCACGATAAACCGAATCTTTAACCGAAATATATTTAGCAATAGTTGCTCTTGAATTTGGGTCATTGGTAGCCACCATAATATCAACAATAACTCTCATAGCATATAATTTTCCTTCAATAGCTCCAATTTCATTATAAAGTTGCAAAGCCGAATTCAAAACAACTAAGGCCTCTTCATATTTTTTTAATCTTTCATACAAAATCCCTCTTTTCATTTTTGCAAAAGCAATCCATGTTTTGTTATTTGACCTAAGGGCATATTTTTCTGCTTCTAAAATATACCTTTCTGCTTCAGCATAATCAGTCGTCTTATAGAGGTGCAAGTCGGCAATAACAGCATTAACTTTTGATATATCGGCATATTTAGTAGTAAACTCCAGTAAATCTTTAGCCTTGTTTAAAAATATTAATGCAGAATCAACAATTCTTAATTCAACATACATTGCGCCTATATTATGGTTTACAATATGCTGTATGGTATCAATAACACAAGAGTCGGCTAATATTTTAGATTTAAAAAAATAATGCAATGCCTGTCTTCTGTCCTTATTGTAATAATGCATTTTTCCTACTTGTAAATAAGCAAAAGCAATTTGATCACAATTATTAGACTTTTCAGCTAACTTAAGTGCATTAATATTTGTTATTAAAGCATCATCATACTTCCCGATTTTAAATTGTTCGAAGGATTTTTTATATAAATCAGAGATTTGAGACTGACATTTTAATTGACAACTCCATGAAAAAAATATAATTAAAATTATAATATTATAATATTTAGTTATGGTCATAATT
>JAEUTR010000389.1 GCA_016787365.1 Bacteroidia bacterium | reverse complement strand
TAAATGAGCAGCTACCGGACGAGGATATCTTCTAACGGTTCTAGACTGTACGTCAAATCCTTTAAAACGGTACAACTTTTCCTGGAGAGCAGCATACACTTTATTAGATAATTGTTTCTCAAAAATACTTTCTTTGCGAGGAGAGTTTGGTGCCTGACAGGCTTTTTTCATTTTACGTAAAAACTCTTCTTTTGTAATTTCTAAAATCTGACACAAAGCCATGGTATCACAGCCTTTGGCTAATTTTGGTGTTACTAATAAATCATATGATAAAACGTTTTGTACTAATAATTTTCCATTACGATCGTAGATATAACCTCTTAAAGGATATTCGGTTCTGTTTCTAAAAGCATTATTTCGGGCATCCAGTTTATATTTATCATCCACTATCTGAATATAGAATAAACGGGATATATATATGATAGCAACTAAAATAAAAAAGCCACTAATGATATATTTCCTGTCAGATAAATGAGAATTGCTGTACATTATTTGTTTTTATCAGTTTTATAAAATAAAAATTGAACAACATAAACAAAACAAAATGTTCCAATGGTACTTAATATAACCCTTAATAAAGTATGGAAGAATTCATCGAATCTGAATATTTCTAAATAAAAGAAAAACAAATGATGAATAAAGATGATAATAGCGGAATAGGTAATAAACCATACCGATCCCATGGAATCTACATTTGGTATTAATCCCGGATCATATCCTTCTCTTGGGGATAAAAGTTTTAGAATGTAATATCTTGAAAATCCAATTAATGTACATGCTGCGGCATGCATACCTGCGGTATCATAAAACATATCAATAGTTAGTCCGGTAAAAAATGCACAGGCTAAAACAATTAATTTAGGGGTTTCAAACGGTAGTAGTAAAATAAATAAGATATACGGAAATAGGATAATATAAGAACCCAAACGAATGTTTTGAACGATTAGTACTTGTAACAGAACTAACAGAATAAATCGAATACTTATTTTTATAATATTATTTATCACTTTGTACTTGCGATTTAAGTTCTAAACTATCCCTTTCTGTTTTGTAATGGTATTTAATTACCGATACATGATTTACTTTTTTTAAATCTGCACTCAATTTTACTTTTACGGTATAGTAAGATTCATTCGGTCTTTGTTCGTAACTGTCTACAAATCCTACTAAAATTCCTTCGGGAAAAATTCCGGACAAAGAACTTGTAATAACGGTATCTCCTTTTTTTATTTTGGCATGTGTTGGAATATCCGTTAAGTTCGAAAACCGATAATCCGTTCCATCCCAAATTAAAGGACCATAAGTGCCGTCTTTTTTTAATTGACAGTTTACCCTAACATCCTTATGTAATATCGACATGGCAGAAGAAAAATTTTCAGATACATCTTTTACAATTCCGATAATGCCGTCACTTGTAATTACGGCCATGTCATGAGTTATGCCCTGAGCAGCACCGATATTGAGTGTTAAGTAGTTGTTGCGTTTATTTACAGAACTGTTAATGGCTTTTCCACTCATGAACTCATATTCCTGCTTATAAAGTGTATCATTTTTTTTATAAGTTTTTAATGGTATTGCAGCATAGCCTAATTTTATTCTGTTTAATAAAAATGTATTCATTTTTGCTAAACGTTCATTTTCTTCTTTAAGCAATAAATATTCTTTAGCGCCCGCTTCCACTTCATAAACTTTCGCACTTATTTTGTTTGACGAGTTTAAGAGACTTGAACCCTGATAACCATTATTTTTTATTAAAATCCAAATACATATAAATTCTAAAAACAGAAACACAAAAAAGAAGTTGTTTCTATATAAAAAATTTAAGAGGTTTTTCATGGATCAATTAGAGAGATAGAAGGTTATAGAGTTGAAGAATTCGTATTTAATTTAGGATGTATTAATTTAAATCTATACTCCGGCTCACTATTTCTTTATTTAATAAGGAATGGGAACTTATGTACATTTTTAAGGGCTATTCCTGTTCCTCGCGCAACTGCTCTTAACGGGTCTTCGCATACATGAACCGGTAATTTTGTTTTTAAAGAAATACGTTTATCCAAGCCTCTTAATAAAGAACCACCACCTGCCATATAAATGCCTGTACGGTAAATATCGGCAGCTAATTCAGGAGGAGTCATTTCTAAAGCATTTAAAATCGCTTCTTCAATTTTAGAAATTGATTTATCTAAACAGTGAGCAATCTCCACATAACTTACAAATACTTCTTTTGGTATACCACTCATTAAATCTCGTCCTTGAACAGCGTAATCAGCCGGTGGATTTTCAATTTCTGTCATAGCGGCACCAACTTCAATTTTAACCTGCTCAGCACTACGTTCACCAATTAAAATATTATGTTGACGACGCATATATTCTTCAATGTTTGCATTAAAGTCATCACCGGCAATACGTGTTGATTTATCACACACAATACCACCTAAAGCAATAACGGCAATTTCTGAAGTACCTCCACCAATATCAATAATCATATTTCCCATTGGCTCTTCTACATCTATTCCCATACCAATTGCGGCTGCCATTGGTTCGTGAATCATGTATACTTCTTTTGCTCCGGCATGTTCAGCACTATCACGTACCGCACGTTTTTCTACCTCAGTAATACCACTAGGAATACAAATTACCATTCGAAGAGATGGTTTGAAAAAACGATTTCCCGGATTAATCATTTTGATCATTCCTTTAATCATTTCTTCAGCTGCCTGGAAATCGGCGATAACTCCATCACGCAAGGGACGAATGGTTTTAATGTTTTCGTGCGTTTTACCATGCATCATTTGCGCTTGTTTACCAACCGCAATTACTTTACCAGTTGTTCTGTCAACCGCAACAATACTTGGTTGATCAACAACCACTTTTTCGTTATGAATAATGATTGTGTTGGCTGTACCTAAGTCAATCGCAATGTCTTGAGTTAAAAAATCGAATAATGCCATATTATTTAAAAATATTTTTAGTGTTTAAAATGTCTTGTTCCTGTAAATACCATACTCATACCTTTAGCATTGCAATACTCAATACTGTCTTTATCTTTAATAGAACCTCCCGGTTGAATCACTGTATCGATTCCTACTTTGTGAGCAATCTCTACACAATCTGCAAATGGGAAAAATGCATCACTTGCCATCACTGCTCCTTTTAAATCAAAACCAAAAGCCATTGCTTTGTTGATAGCTTGTTTTAAAGCATCTACACGGGATGTTTGACCTGTACCACTTGCAATTAACTGATTATTTTTAGCAATCACAATTGTATTTGATTTAGTATGCTTTGCTAATTTATTAGCAAATAATAAATCTTTAATTTGTTCTTCAGTAGGAGAAACGTTAGTAACTACGGTTAAATTAGCTGAGGTTTCAACCACCGCATCTTTATCCTGTTCCACAATGCCATTCAATAATGTTCTGATTTGCTTAGTTGGTAAAGCAACTGGTTTTTGAACTAAGATGATACGATTGTTTTTTGATTTCAATAACGTTAATGCTGTAGCCGAATAACTCGGTGCAATTACTACTTCACAAAATAGTTTGTGAATTTCTTCTGCTGTTTCAAAATCAATTTCTGTATTGCTAATTAAAATTCCCCCAAAAGCAGACACCGGATCTCCCGCTAAAGCATCTAAGTAGGCATCTAATATTTTTGAACGGCTAGCAACACCGCAAGCGTTGTTGTGTTTTAAAATCGCAAAGGTTGGTTCTGTTGTAAAATCAGCCATTAAATTAACAGCAGCGTCAACGTCTAATAAATTATTATAGGATAATTCTTTGCCGTTTAATTTTTCAAACATGGCATTCATGTCGCCATAAAACACACCTTTTTGATGAGGATTCTCTCCGTATCGTAAAGTTACACCATCATTGATACTGTGTTTTAAAACCGGTAATTGTTCTGTAGTGTTGAAATAATTAAAGATAGCTGAATCATAATGACTGCTCATGGCAAATGCTTTAGCAGCAAAAGTTTTACGATCGGTAATATCAGAGAAACCGTTTTTTTCGTTTAATAAATTTAATAATGAAGAGTAGTCATTTCTTGAAGAAACAATCACCACATCATTATAATTTTTAGCAGCCGCTCGGATTAACGAAATACCGCCAATATCAATTTTTTCGATGATGTCTTCTTCAGAGGCACCACTTGCCAATGTTTCTTCAAAAGGATATAAATCCACAATCACTAAATCAATAGTAGGGATTTCGTGTTGTTCCATTTGAGCAACATCGGTATCTAATTCTCTACGACCTAAAATTCCTCCAAAGATTTTTGGATGTAACGTTTTTACTCGTCCGCCTAAAATTTCAGGAAAGGATGTTAATCCTTCCACTGATTTTACTGGAGCTCCAAGGTTTTCTATAAATGTTTGCGTACCACCTGTACTGTAGATGGTGACACCTAATTCGTTTAATTTTTTAATAACCGGTTCTAAATTATCCTTATAAAAAACGGACACCAATGCACTGTTTATCTTCTTTAAATTGCTCATAAATTGTAGTAAAACACAAAGATAATCGTTCAAAGGGCATCTGGGAGGTTTGTTGAAAAGTGCTTAAAAATCCATATAAATCAATTAATAACAAGTTTTTAACAATTTGATTTTAATCGAAAAATCTCACTTTTAATGCTATTTTTTCTACTTTTAAAAGATGTTTGATAAACTGGAATTATTTGATCGGGAATTGTTTTTAGCCATTAATGGATTTCATGCTCCTATGTTTGATAATGTGATGTATTACGTGTCTCAAATTTGGGTATTTGCTCCTGTTTTTTTTTATTGGTTATACCTTGTTTATAATAAAACAGGTGCTAAAAAATTATTGATTTTATTGGGCTTTTTTGTGTTGCTGATTGCTTTAACGGATCAAACTTCAAACCAAATTAAACATGCTGTAAAGCGTTACCGACCTACACATAACCTCGAAATTCAATCGAAAGTACATATTGTTAATGAATACAAAGGTGGTACGTATGGATTTTTTTCAGGACACGCAACTAATTCTTTTGGTGTAGCTATGATTTTGTTTTTATTGTTTGATAAAAAATCAATTGTATTTAGATACTCTTTCTTTTTATGGGCAGCATTAACAGCTTATTCGCGAATGTATTTAGGAGTACATTATCCTTCCGATATTTTTGTAGGAATGGTGGTTGGGTTATTTTGGGGATATGTTGTTTATCAGTTAATACAATACACGTTTAAAAAGAAATTCAATGAAACTGTTAGTATTTAGTCTGTTTAGCTCTTTATTGGCGTTTGGTCAAATGCCGGAAACAGATATCTGGTTGTTTAAAATTGAAAAAAAAGAAGGAAAGTATATATATACAAATCCTTTAAATATAACACATAGAGTAGGCTACGACAATCAACCTGCTTTTAGTTTGGATGAAAAATCCATTTTATATGTAGTAATTGATTCAACAAAACAAGCTGATATTTATCAATACACTATTTCAAAAAAAATAGCTATTAACTTAACAAAATCACAGGTAAGTGAATATTCTCCAACAATTATTCCCATTGGCTTAGGCTTTAGTTCGGTGGTGGTTGAAAAAGATTCGGTGCAGCGTGTTTGGCAATTTAATTTGGATGGAACATTTAAATCGATTGTTCATGAAGGAACAGATTCTATCGGTTATCACACCTGGTTAAATAAAGATACGTTGTTGTATTATAAATTGACAGAACCACACTCGTTACGAGTATTGGATTTGAAAACAAACAATGATGTTTGGATTTGCGATCACCCAACACGTGCATTTAAAAAAATTGGAAACAGTTCTCGTTTTATTTATGGCATAAAAGATTCAATCTCTACTCAATTTAGAATTTATAATCCTGCTTTACGCGAGAGTTCACTTTATACAACTTACCCTTCTGTTAACGAAGATTTTATCTGGCATCCTGAATTGGGATTAATTAAATCGGAAGGTTCTGATTTAATAAAGTATAACGAACAAACAAAAACATGGGACATATTATTTTCTTTTTCAGGCTTGGGAATTAAAAAAATAACTCGCTTTGTATTTGATAGTAAAACCAAGCAATTAGCCATTGTTAGTAATTTGTAGAGTTATGATAATAGAAAAACAAATAGGTGCGTTTTTATATTCAACAGACAAATCAAAATTCAATATTGATTACATTCATCATTATTTAAGTGTTGAAAGTTATTGGGCAAAAAATATTCCTATAGAGATTGTGAAGCAATCTATTGATGGTAGTTTGTGTTTTGGAGTTTACGAAAACAACAAGCAAGTTGGTTTCGCGCGAGTTATTACCGATTATGCTACTTTTGGATATTTGGCGGATGTGTTTATTGATAAGGATTACAGAGGTAAAGGATTGTCAAAAGAGTTGATGACTTTTATTAAAGATCAGGAAGTAATAAAAAAACTGCGTCGTTTTATGTTAGCTACATTAGATGCACACGGTTTGTATGAACAGTTTGGTTTTAAACCTTTAAAAGAGCCAAATCGATTTATGGAAATTAAACCATTTGAGAGATATTGATTTTAGCAGTTATATATTTTTTAGCATTTTGCTTTTTAGTAAGTAAGTTGTCTTTTTTTAGGGATAATATCCTTTCTATAAAATTAATTTTTGGCATATTAGCTCTTAAGTGTGTGGGGTGTTTTGCATATTACTGGGTTTATTTTTGCTATTACCCTGCCGGCTTTAATGGGGATAGTGTTTCCACCTTGCATGATGCTAAAATCATGTATGATGCCTTGCCTCATCATCCGATGGATTATATAAAAATGGTATTAGGTTTGCATTCAGATTCTGATTTAGATCCTTTATATGAACCCTATTTTCAATATATCGAAAAATGGGGTAGGGCGGATGTAACTTCTGATTTTTTTTTAAATGACAATCGTACCCCAATTCGTATCAATGCCATTATTATGCTTATTTCTTTTGGTAACTATGCA
>JAEUTR010000440.1 GCA_016787365.1 Bacteroidia bacterium | reverse complement strand
TAAAAATGTAAGTATATCCATTTTATGATCCTAAAGGTGTTCCTGATAAACCTGTTTTGGGACCAATTATGGCTTCGGGCGAAATAACTTTAAATATAAATGGCAGCGCTATAGATAAAAATGACCCTAATGTTTGTATGCCTGTTGCTAAAATGAAAGATGCTGAACTTGAAAAAAGAATTTATAGTTCTTATTTAAGTGCCTATAAAAATACCGCATTGGCAATCAAAATTGTTTCTACACAGTGGGAAATTGTTCAAAGTAAATATACTGGTATCCCTACAAAGCGAACTATTGATGTTATTATTGGCTACAAAACAGGAGGTAAATGTTATAAAAGAGCCTACTTAGTTATTGAACAATACAATGGACATGAATATGTAAAAGATATCATATTTGAAAGCAATATGCAAAATCCGGAAAAGGCGATAAGTTGCACATGCCTGGAAGGAAAATAGGGAGCATTGTTAAAAGGGACTTGAAAGAAGTCCCTTTTTAGTTTTATAGCTTATCTATTAATTATTTATTTTTGATTTTAAATATTTGTGAAACGTAGCATATTACATATCTCTTTTTTGTTACTGATGATAGTTTCATCATGCTTGTTTTCACAAGAGATGTATTTTACTAACATTAGCAGTTCATTAAATTTGCCTTCGCAAGAATGTTACAATGTAATACAAGACAGTAAAGGATATATATGGATTACCACAGAAAATGGACTTATAAAGTATAGTAAAGGAAATACGAAACTATTTGATAAGAAAAACGGCTTAGATGAAAATGCCGTTTATTCTATTTCAGAAATAAAGCCGGGGGAAATTCAATTACTTACTTCTAATAATAGAATTTTAAATCTAAAAAATGACACAATACGTGAAGAACAATTCTCTGATAAATTTAGAAAATTAGTTAAAGATAATTCAGCAAAAGGGTCATTTGATTTGGCATACCTTATTACTAAAACAAATAATGGAGATTATATTATTAACTCTCAGCAAAAAACTTATTTAGTTTCCAAATCAAACTCTGAAATTACAAACTTAACGAAAGAGAATAATTATAACACTGATGCTTACATTGTAGTTGATAAGACTTATAAGAACAATTTCTTTTGTAAAAACAATATTGAGTTGCCTTTTAGATTAAATGGAAAAATTGATTTTGTTAAAATTAATTTGAGTTCATTGAATCAAAAAAAAGACGTTTATGTTAAACTTTCAGATAATTCTCGATTAGACTGGAGAACCAGGATTTGTGAATTAAATGGAATTACTTATTTGAGTTTGCACAATAATTTGTTATGTGTTGATGGAAATTTAAATACAAAAATTATTACTTATCCTACGGCAATTACCTCTATGTATGCAGATTCCAAGGCCGGATTGTGGATTGGAACAAGTTCTAATGGAGTGTATCATTACAGTAATGCAAATAATCTGAGTAAATATACACTTGGTTTAGTGGGGTTAACTGTGAGTGGAATTTTAGTAGATAATGAAGGTGGTACTTGGTGTACTACAACTGAAAAAGGAGTTTATTATTCCGGTAATAATAATATACAATATTATCCGGCAACAAAAGAGCTGAATAAAAAAACAACATTTTTAAAAACAATTGGAAATACGGTTTATTTCTCATCGGAAATTGATAAATTACTTAAACTGCAGAATGATAGTCTTGAAAGTAACTTATTACTACCTACTGGTAATTCAGATATAACAGACATCATCAATTTCAAACAAAAAACATATTTAGCCTCAAAAAGCTATGTAGGAATCCTTAATAAAAATAATGTTTTTGAAAGTAGGATTATGACTTCGATTAACTTATCGGGTAATATAACTGCATATCAGTTAGACTCAAGTTTAAATCATTTGTATGTATTAAGTGTTGGGTATGTATTTAGAATTGAAAATTTAAAGGCAGTTGTAGTAGGCGCACCGTTGGCTTCAAAAGGTAGATGTTTTAAAGTATTAAGCGATACAATAATTTTAGTTGGTTGTAACGATGGACTCTACAAAATGAATCTTGTTAAATCTACACTTCAAAAAATTGTAGGAGTAAATACAGCAGTGTCAAAAATTCTTCAAGCAAAAGATGGAACTATATATATTACAACTAAAGGACAGGGGTTATTTACTTTGCATAATGATGTTGTAAAAAATATCCCGGTAAAATCAGATAAAGCTGTACTAAATGACTTGGTTGAGGATAGGAATAAAAAGATTTGGGTATCGAGTAATGTAGGATTGTTGCAGTTAGAAAAAAAGGCAGATTCTATTGATTCAAAAATATTTAATATTTCGGATGGCTTTATTTCTAATACTATAGGACAATTAACTATTTGCAACGATATTCTATATCTGTCTTCACCTGATGGAATCTGTAAATTTTCCATTCATAATTCACTATCAAACTACTCTGCCCCAAAATTATATGTTAATCAAGTTAAAGTAAACGATTCAATTATAAAGGGTGATATTGAGCATTTAGAATTAGAACATTTTCAAAACACTATTACTGTCACAATAGATCAATTGGCTTTCAAAAGCGGGAAGGATGAATGTATTTTGTATACTTTGAATGGTTATAATAGTGAGTATAAAAAGTCTTACACAAATACACTAACATTTGAAAATTTACCGCCAAATAATTACGAATTAGTTGTGTACTCGGTAAATAATGCAGGTGTAAAAAGCACCACACCTTTAATTTTAAAGTTTACTATCAAATCTCCTTTTTGGAAAACATTATGGTTTATTATCTCTTTGTCTGTTTTAATATTAATCTTGAGTTATTTGTTTGTGAAAAATATCATAAGGAATGTTGAAAAAAGAGAAGAAGAAAAAAACAGGGTAAACAAGCTTATTTCGGAGTCTCAATTAACAGCATTGCAGGCTCAAATGAATCCTCACT
>JAEUTR010000373.1 GCA_016787365.1 Bacteroidia bacterium | reverse complement strand
TGAGTAAAAGTAACAGACATAGTATAAATTAAAAACCCTTGAAATTAATAAATTTCAAGGGTTTTTAAAAAATTAGTTAAGTAATTTATTCTTTAATTAATTTTGTTACACCTGTTTTACCTTCCTTGTCAGTTAACTCAATGAAATACATGCCAGTATTTAAATCAGAGATATTGATGACAGATTGTTGAGTCATTTCATCTTTCAATATTTTTCCATCAATCGAAATAATTTTCACTTGAATACCTTCGTTAAAATTAACCCCTTGAATATTGATAGATTGATTTGCTGGATTTGGTGAAATCTTAAAATTTTCATTGTACCTATTTTCATTTAGTGTGGTGCCAATATTTGGATCTACCTCTATTAATCCAGTGTAAGCTGGATTTCCACCGTTTGTGTTATTAAAATTTGTAAGAACACTATGAGTATTTGTTACTAGATTATACTCGAATAACGTGCCTGATGAACTTGAACCACCAGAGTAGGTCATGCCATATAAATTGCCATTACTAGCATATAATAAGTTGCCATATGGATTGCGCCCATTTGTGCCGTTAAAATTCACGACGTTTGAGTAAGTATTTGTCGATGGATCAAAACTAAAAACGACACCATAATCACCGCTAGGTCCAGTATTAGCAGCCGTTCCATATAATAGTCCATTGGCATAGGTTAAGGAGTTTTTTGCTTTTGCACCTATATTTAAACCTACCGATCCTGTAAAAGATGCAAGTACACTATGAGTGCCAGTACTCATATCTACACTAAATATAGTCCCAAAATTATTAGTCCCACCAAAATTTGTTGTCCCATATAATTTATTATTTAATTCAATCACTCCACCATAAGGAGTGCCGCCCGAGGTTGTCCCATTAAAATTAACAAGCGTACTATATGCACTGTTTGTTGGATTAAAACTAAATAGAGTCCCGCTATTGTTTAAGCCTGAAAAAGCAGTTGTTCCATATAATAACCCATTTGAAGCATATAATAACGTAACACCTGATGGAGTTGACCCGTAGTATGGTAAACTTGTGCCTGAAAAATTTATTAAAGTTGAGAATGTATTTGTACTTAAATCATACGAAAACAAAGTGCCAGAGCCTCCAGTGCCACCAATTGAAGTAGTTGCGTATAACACATTGTTAATTTCTGTAAATCCACCCATTGGTTCACTAGGTGCCGTAGAGGTTGAATTAAAGTTGTATAAAGTTGTAAATGTTGAGTTGCTGATATCATAACTAAATATTGTTCCCTTATCATTAGTCCCCCCCTTTCTCGTTAATCCATATAATTTCCCATTACTAGCTTTCATTAGTGACCCTAATGGATTTGCCCCCAAGTAACTGCCAGTAGTACCACTAAAATTTACTATCACTTGAAAATTTTGTCCATTTGCATCTGTGTTATATATTACGCCATTGCCAAATGTACCACCATTTTGAGTCATACCCCACAGTTTTACTTGCGCATTTATATTATTGATAAACGCCAATAAACATATTGTTATAATTTTTAATAATTTATTTTTCATAATAGATCTTCAATTAGTTTTTAATAAATTTTGAAACTTCTTTTTTCAATTAAAACTGATACTCGCCTCTTAACGCTACTGTTTGAGAAGTTGACGTAGTAATAACAAAATTATTGAAGCTTATTTTGTTATTATTAACCGTTATACTTCCACTTGTGCCGGTTGATTTATATTGTAAAGCACCTTTATCAGCAATAACAAATACATTTCCAGCAGGTATATTTTGTATTAATGAAGGTTGCCCCATTGAAGTATAAGTTCCGTTTGCTAAACTAGTGGCTCCATAATAAAAGACGAAATTCCATGCTTCAGAATCTGAAATTTGACTGCCGTATGTTTTGATTCTTGTTTTGTATACATTGCTATATTCTGGCATTGATTGAGCATCAGTGTATACAGGATCTAAAGAATTATTATCAGCATAAATATATCTTGTATCATCACCTATGACATAATTTGCATTAAATGTTGTGCTGCCCATAGTAACGTTATTTACCAGGATAGTAACTTTTCCATTATTATGCGTAACGTTTACGGTACCTGTATTTGAAGTGATTGTTTTTTGTAAATAGTTGTCTAAAACATAGATACCTATTTGATTTACGCCAACTGTAGATGCCGAGGAAGGAACACTCACAACACTATATATTCCAGTTGCAGGGCCTTTGCTCGAAAAAATGGCTTTAAATTGATTTGAGAGAGTTGGTGTATTGTATCCTGAGTAACCATTAGCCTGCCATCCTGGAGTTGTTACAGTATACACTGTACTTCCAATTTGATATTGATTATCCGAAAGGCTATTAGTTGGTGTTGGAGTGCCGCTTGTTGTTCCACCTGTAGTACTAGTTGTTGAAGTTTCTTCTTCGGGAGCAGTGTCATCTTTCTTTTTACAAGAAAATATTAATGAACCCATTAATGCAATGAATAATGCTGATTTTAATAATGTAGATGTTTTCATAGATTTTTTATATAATTTTATTCAAAGATGTTTTATTAGGTTTAAAAAACATATAGTACAATTGTACTATGATTTATAAATCATTATATTTAAAGGGATTAACAGCTATTTAAAAATGTAACTATTCACAAAATACCCAATAGTGGG